>NZ_CEVCIF010000013.1:0-70882 GCF_982245605.1 Coprobacter fastidiosus
TGTTGGGTTAAAGTCCCGCGGCTGCTGGGATAAACTATCCCAGCCGCCGCGGTACTTAATTTTTTATATTCTTAAAATAAACTCCAGGCGACAGTAAGCCCTGCCATGACAATTGCGACCATACTCATGAGTTTGATCAGAATATTTAAGCTTGGGCCTGAAGTATCTTTAAACGGATCTCCTACGGTGTCGCCTACGACGGTAGCCTTGTGAACCTCACCGCCTTTGCCTCCGAAATTGCCTTCTTCAACATATTTTTTTGCATTATCCCACGCTCCTCCGGCATTTGCCATAAAGATAGCAAGAACAAAACCTGAACTGAGTCCTCCGATTAATAGTCCGATGACTCCCGGAACTCCGAAAATAAGTCCGGTCGCAATGGGTGCGATAATTGCCAATAATGAAGGAAATACCATTTCTCGTTGAGCACCTTTGGTAGAAATTGCCACACAACGGGCATAATCCGGTTCAGCTTCTCCGGTAAGGATACCTTTTATTTCTCTAAATTGTCGGCGAACTTCTTCCACCATGTGTGCTGCAGCTCGCCCCACAGCATTCATTGTAAGCCCACAGAAAAGAAATGCCATCATAGAACCGATAAAGATTCCCGACAACACTTTGGGATTCATTAAAGTTACGTCATAGTAATACATAAAATCTACGAATGTAGCTTTATGCGTTTCTAGCATACTTCCGTCTGCAAATATAAGAATCTCTTCTCCGATGCGAGTCAGACCGATGCGTATTTCCTCGATATAGGAAGCCAGTAACGCTAATCCGGTCAGTGCTGCCGATCCGATGGCAAAACCTTTTCCTGTGGCGGCAGTGGTATTTCCCAATGAGTCGAGAGCATCGGTACGTTTCCGCACTTCTTGACCTAATTCGCTCATCTCTGCATTTCCTCCTGCATTATCGGCGATAGGTCCGTAAGCATCGGTCGCTAAAGTGATACCTAATGTCGAGAGCATTCCTACTGCAGCAATTCCGATTCCGTAAAGTCCCATAGAGATATTTGCAAAGTCGAATCCTGAAGCGAACCAATAGGAAAGAATGATGCCGAAAACTACGGCCAATACCGGTATGGTTGTGGATACCATACCTAAACCTATTCCTGAAATAATTACGGTAGCAGGTCCGGTTTTACCGCTTTCCGAAAGTTTTTGTGTCGGTTTATAAGATTGAGAAGTATAATATTCTGTGGAACGTCCGATGATAACACCGACTAATAGCCCTATTACTACGGCGCAAGATATGTATATCCAGTTTTCAAGTTGTAAAGCCCATAAAATCAGAAATGTAGCTGCGATTATCAATATTGAACTGAGGTTTGTCCCCAAAGAAAGAGCTTTGAGAAGGTCCTTCATTTTTGCATTTTCTTTTGTTCTTACGGAAAAGATTCCGATAATAGACAGAACGATACCTACTGCGGCGATCAACATCGGAGCAATGACGGCTTTAAATTGCATATCTATATCTCCGCTACCGATAAATGTCGCCGCACCGAGTGCTGAAGTTGCCAGTATCGAACCGCAATAAGATTCGTACAGGTCAGCTCCCATACCGGCAACATCGCCCACATTATCACCTACGTTGTCAGCAATAGTCGCCGGATTACGCGGATCATCTTCAGGAATTCCCGCTTCCACTTTTCCCACGAGATCTGCACCTACGTCCGCAGCCTTAGTATAAATACCTCCACCGACACGAGCAAATAGAGCTTGGGTAGAAGCACCCATTCCGAATGTCAGCATTGTCGTGGTTATGATACATAATTTATTTGCCGGATTTATTGCGTCAGCCGGAATACAATAGTCGAGAAGAATATACCAGAAAGAAATATCGAAAAGACCTAAGCCTACAACGACAAGTCCCATGACAGCTCCGCTACGAAAAGCAACGGTCAATCCTCCGTTCAGAGAAGTACGTGCTGCATTTGCCGTTCTTGCAGAAGCATAAGTTGCTGTTTTCATACCTAAAAAGCCTGATAATCCGGAAAAGAAACCTCCGGTCAGAAAAGCTACGGGCACCCAAGGATTTTGTAAATTAAATCCGTATGCCATAATAGAAAAAAGGATTACTAGTCCCAGAAATACCAGTCCTACAACTTTATATTGCTGTTTGAGATAGGACATAGCGCCTTTGCGGACATGTGAAGCAATTTTTTGCATTGTTTCCGTACCTTCGCTTACGTGCATCATTTGTTTGTAAAAATACCACGCTAAAATCAGGGCGAGGATCGAAGAGGCTGGGATCAGCCAGAATAGTGAACTCTCCATTGTGCTTTCAGATTTAAAGATTATTTTCTAAAAATATGAATTTCGGCTAATAAAACAAACTGAAATCTACTAAATTATTTTAAAGGAAAGAATGTTACAATGGAAATGTTGGAATTGTAATGTTTGTGTTTTTAGAGCCTGCCTAAATTTTTCTATGAGAATACATATCTTCTATCTTCCTGAATCATTCTTCGATCTGTTTTTTTCTGTTTTTATTCATCAAATAGTTCGCTATCTGATGAATAAAAACGAAGAAAAGGACCGAAAAAAACGCAAAGATGATCTGATAGTATTTTTTATTGGAAAATTTAAACAGATTCTTAGTAAAAGATTATTTATTCAATATATCTTTTTTCATTCGGGCAATATCATCCAGATAATCTTGAAGATCTTGTTCATGATCTTCTTCTTCCGCTAAGATAAATTTTGCCATGTTACAGGTAGTAAAGTCTATTCCTTCGGTAAATGAGGCTATATCTTCGTAACGTTTTATGGCGCATCGTTCGGCAATTACGTTTTGAAATAGAATTTTCTGAACATCGAAATCATCGGGAGCGCTGTATTGACAGCGTGCCAGTTCAAACCATTTTTTTGGATTTAATACCGGAACGCCTTCCAGTTCTATAATTCGGTCTGCTACAAGTTTAGCGTGTTTATATTCTGCTTCGGCATGTTTTTGCAGCTCTTTTTGAATTTCGGCTCGCATAGCGCCTTCTGCCATAAGAGCTCCGATCCAGTATTGATAAAAAGATAGCCATTCTTCAGATAGTGCAGCATTCAGTTGTTCCAATACTTTGGAAACATCGATTTTATTCTTTAAAATTTCAAGACTTCCTTTTGCCATAATTTTTTTACATTAAGTTTGTTTGTCTGCTACGTAAAACAATCGATGGCAAGCATCGTTTATAGAATAAGGAATTCTTAACAGTAAAAAATAGCTCTCCTGAGTATCTGAAGTTCGGGAGAGCTATTTGGAGGACTTTATCTTATTGAGATCTTATTTCTTCTTTTTCCCGAATAAACGGAAAATTTCACCGATCCATAAGACTAATGATGTAGAGCCGATGATCAGTAACCAATCTTGCCATGAGAGAGGAACTGTACGAAATACGTCCCCTCCGAATGTGACGATAAAAAACTGTCCTATGATAATCAATAATGCAACAGTAATAAATCCTGTATCATGCAGTAATCCGTTAAAGGCCGATTTCCCGGTTGCAAAGGCTTTAGCATTAAATAAATTCCAGAATTGCAGCATTACAAAAATAGTGAAGAAGCAAGCGAGGTCGTGACGGTTTATTTCTCCTTCTGCATTGGTGAAATAGTAGAGTAGTCCCATTAAAAATGCCACGAATGCCAATCCTATCCATAATATTTGATTTCTCATAGGAGAGGTAACGATAAATGCCTCGTTTTTGCGGGGTTTGTCTTTCATTACTTCTTTATTCGGCGGTAATGAAGCCAGGGCTCCGGCGGCAAAAGTGTCCATAATGAGGTTGACCCATAGCATCTGAGTCACCGTGAGAGGCAATTCGTGACCGAAGATCGAACCTAAGAATACGATTACCAGTGCAACGACATTAATTGTAAGCTGGAATAAAAGAAAACGCTGGATATTTTGGTATAAAGAACGTCCCCACATGACTGCTGTCGCAATACTTTTGAATGAGTCGTCCAGTAAAGTTATATCACTGGCTTCTTTTGCGACAGAAGTACCAGTTCCCATAGATAATCCTACATTGGCATGGTTCAGAGCCGGAGCATCATTCGTTCCGTCTCCGGTTACGGCGACAATTTGTCCGTCTTTTTGAAGCAGTTCTACTAATCGTTGTTTGTCCGTCGGACGTGCCCGGCACATGACTTTCAGTTTCTTTACCCGTTCAAAAGCTTCATCATCCGGCAGTGCCTCGAAATCTGTACCGGTAATGATATTCTCATCCGTATCTTCCGGTTTCCAGATTCCGATCTGACGGGCAATTTCCCGTGCTGTCGCAGTAGTGTCTCCTGTGACGATTTTGACCTGAATACCAGCATTTAAGCATTCGGCTACGGCAGCCGGAACATCTTCTCGAACAGGATCTGAAATTGCAACAAATCCGAGAAATATGAGTCCGGTATCGGCTAATTCAGGAATAGGTTGGTCGTTGTCCTCATTTATAATTTTATATGCAAACCCGAGAGTTCGCATAGCTTGATTTTGGTAAGCAAGCAGTTGCTCCTCTATCTGTCCTTTATATTCCGATACGGGTTTTTCTCCTTCCGGAGTTTCTACGGTCTTGCATTTTGAAAGTACGATTTCAGGTGCACCTTTCATATATAGCACTTTTTTACCGGCAAGAGGTGAGTTTACAAGAGTTGCCATATATTTGCGCTCGGTAGAAAATGTCAGTTGTTTATCGACGTGGGCATTTTCACGCAAAGGAGCATACTCTATACCTTTATTGTGCAACCAGAGCAGTAAAGCTGCTTCGGTGGGGTTACCCATTGTCGATATTTTTTGAGGATCGGAGTAATCTAAAAATGCTGTGGAGTTGGCGGCAATACCTTCTTTAATAAGATTGCTGGCAGTGTTGTCTGTCAATTTTTGATTTTTCAAGGCGAAGAAATTGCTTTGGAAGACTCGCATTTGGTTTTGGGTGAGAGTTCCGGTTTTATCGGTACAAATAACGGTTGTTGCTCCCATTGTTTCACAAGCGTGCATTTTGCGTACCAAATTATTGGTTTGCAACATTCGTCTCATACTGAGAGCCAGACTCAGTGTTACACTCATCGGTAATCCTTCAGGGACAGCTACGACAATTAATGTTACTGCAATCATAAAATATTGTAGTATTCTGTTAGCTTCTTCAATATCGATCCATGAAGATGAGTTCAGCGGATTTACACCGAATAATACACCTATGCTACAGAAGATGGCGAAGATTATTATACCGAATATAAGCCATGTTAGCCATCCGAAGCGGTTAATGCAGCGGGGAAGAGGTTTTTCTTTTCCTGCGAGAGAAAATGCATCGTACAGAATCGGTACCCAAACTTTGGATAAAGCAATGATTCCCCCTGCCATAACAGCGCCCAATAGCCCGAATTGTCCCCATGTGATGGGGTGAGTTATCAGATCTTTAATAAATAGAGTTCCGAAAGTAAGGATAGCTAAAGCAAAACCTGCGACACCGATAAATTTTGCCAGCCCGTTTAATTGACGGTTTAGCGGAGTTTCTTCTCCGCTGATTTCTGTCGCTTTTTCGGCTACTTGTCCGTATTGAGTGGCATCGCCTACTTGCTTTACCTCCATAATGCCATGTCCGTCAAGTACTTTTGTTCCCCTCATCACCCAGTTAGAGGGATAGGTTGCTTCTGAATCGAAATCTTCGGGATTCGTGGTTTTGTCGATCATCAATTCTCCGGTAAGGCAAGACTCATCTATTTGGAGAGAGATAGCTTCGAGTAATTCTCCGTCTGCAGGGACTTCTTCTCCTGTTTCGAGTAAAACTATGTCTCCGACGACAATATCTTTTTTAGGAACTTCTTGAAGATTTCCGTTCCTGATTACTTTTATCATAATATCGTCGTTTACTTGATTCAGAATATCAAATTTTTTGTTTGCATCCATTTCAAACCAAAACGCAACGCCGGTTGCTAAAAATATAGCACAAAATATTCCGATTGTTTCAGCATATTCGTTATGAATGAACGAAATACATAATGATAATAATGCTGCGATGAGTAAAATACGGATAATAGGATCTTGAAATTTTTCGAAAAAAAGTTTCCAAAGAGGAGTTTTTTGAGGTGGAGTAAGCAGATTGCTTCCGAATTTTTCCCGACTTTCCTTCACTTGTGCATCGGTAAGTCCGGAATAGTGTTGTTTAACGTCCATTGTTTGATAGTTTAATATAAATAATTTATCGGGTACGAATATAACATTTTAAAATGGAATAGAGTTAGAGCCAGTTTAAATTTTACTCGGGGCAGATTTGAAAGTTTCTTTCGGAAATGTTTTGTCGCTTTTAACGAGGATAATAGCGAGTATCTGACAAGTGAAAATGGGAAAACAGACTGGAAGGAATCACAAAAATAACCTGATAATATATTTTTATCGGAAAATTTAAAATAGCTTCTTATCGTATTATTTTCAGTCGTCTATTTCGGATACAATAAAAAATTTCTACTTCTTTTATCTCTTTTGAGATTTTGGGTAAACTTACTATTACGGTATTCTTAAACGATTCGGAAGATTTTTTATTCTGTTTCGAATGAAATTTCAAATAAATTCTATATCGAAAGATTTTCATTATGACAGTGCATAATAATGGATGCTGAAAGGGTAATGTAATTATTAATTTAGATCAAATGTAATAGTGTATTAATAGCAAATTAAATATTAAATAGATTGATTACTATGCTATTATAAATAAAAAAAGAGGCTTTTTCTCAAAAGTCCCTTTTTAAAGGTTTTCAATAGGTATTAATTTTTTAAGGTAAAAAAGATTGTTCTAGGTTAATGCATGCAAAGATGTACTTTTTCCTGAATCTCGCAAAAAAAATATATATGTTATATAACCTATTTTTAAGTGTCTTTTATACAATTATATATAATTAATTTTCTGTATTTTAGTGTTATATATATAAAAAATTGTATCCTTATGGTGATTAAAAATTTGCTTAAAAACGAATTATTTTCTCTTTTGGAGCTTTAAAACTTGTGCAGATCGAGCCGGCAGATACAATCTCAGCCACTCTTTCTTTTCTTTTTTATATAGAGGATCTGGAATCGTGAAATGCTCGATTGATTCGTCAATCAATCCGTATCCTCCGAATGTATAAGAATCGGTATTTAATACGGTTTTATAGCTGCCTTTGGGGGCTAATATACCGTAATCGGTAAAGGATTTGAACGGATGGAAGTTGAATATGAATAATAGATCTTTTCGCATAAATGCTAAAATCTGGTCTCCTCCGTTGTCCCATAATTTGATGATGGGACTTTGTTCAAAATGTTTTACATCTTTTACCAATTTGATCATTGCCTCGTCAAAGTTTCCTAAATATTCGTATTTAAGATCTTTTCTATCAACAAGACTCCATTGTCTGCGGGCATATTTATAAGACCAACCGTTACCTTCTCTCGGAAAATCGATCCATTCGGGATGACCGAATTCGTTTCCCATAAAATTCAGATAGCCTCCATTGATAGTCGATAAAGTGACTAAGCGTATCATTTTGTGCAGAGACATGCCTCTGTCAACGGCCATATTGGTGTCGTTTTTCATCATGTGCCAATACATTTGATCGTCGATAAGTCTGAAAATTATTGTCTTATCCCCGACAAGAGCTTGATCGTGACTTTCTGCATAATTGATGGTTTTTTCGTCAGACCGTCGGTTGGTCAGCTCCCAGAAAATTGCAGAAGGATTCCATTCCTCATCTTTCTTTTCTTTGATTATCTTAATCCAGAAATCGGGGATACCCATAGCCATACGGTAATCAAACCCGATACCTCCGTCTTCTGTTTTCGCAGCAAGACCCGGCATTCCGCTCATCTCTTCGGCAATCGTTATTGCATGAGGATTGACTTCATGAATTAATTTGTTTGCCAAAGTAAGATACGTGATCGCATTTTCGTCTTGTCCCCCGTCGTAATAATCATTATAACTGCCAAAAGCTTTTCCTAATCCATGATCGTAATAAAGCATCGAAGTGACGCCGTCGAAACGGAAACCGTCGAATTTGAATTCTTCAAGCCAATATTTGCAGTTGGATAATAAAAAGTGAATTACCTCATTTTTTCCATAGTCAAAACAAAGAGAGTCCCATGCAGGGTGTTCTCTTCTGTGATCTCCGTAGAAAAATTGGTTGTAAGAACCATCGAAACGCCCTAATCCTTCGACTTCATTTTTTACCGCATGAGAATGTACTATATCCATGATTACAGCTATGCCTAAAGCATGAGCTTCGTCAATTAATTGTTTCAGTTCGTCAGGTGTCCCGAAACGGGAAGAGGGAGCGAAAAAACTTGAAACGTGATACCCGAACGATCCGTAATAAGGATGTTCCTGAATAGCCATAATTTGTATGGCATTGTATCCGTCTTTTGCGATGCGGGGGAGAATTTTTTCTCTAAATTCGTTGTAATTACCTATCCGCTCTTCTTCTTGGGCCATACCTATATGGCACTCATAAATCAATAAAGGAGAGATTTGGGGTTTGAATTTTTTTTTCTTGAATTTATAAGGTATCGAAGGTTTCCATACTTGAGCAGAAAATATGTAAGTCTTTTCATCTTGGACAACCCGAGTTGCCCATGCAGGTATGCGTTCACCATGACCGCCATTCCAATGCATCGATAATTTATATAAATCGAGGTGCTTTATTTCTCCGGTTTTTAGTTTAAGCTCCCATACGCCGTTTTTTAGTTTTGAAAAGCGATATTTAGTATTCTCTTTCCATTCCGAGAAATTTCCGATCAGGAAAATATCTGTTGCATTAGGAGCCCATTCTCGTATGACCCAACCTTGCTCTGTTTTGTGAAGCCCGAAATATAAGTATCCGTCTGCGAAATCAGATAAAGATTTGCCTTTTCCGGCCAGTTCTTTTTCTTTGGAAACCGAAAGTTGAAATCGATGTTCGATATCCGTTTTATAAGGTTCGAGCCAAGGATCGTTTTTTATTAAATTGAGAGAATCCATAATATCTTGTATCTTAAAGTGGTAGATAGAATAAAGTTGCAGGAGAATCGTAGAATATCGGTATTATAAAAGGCAGATAAAACGTAATGTCGATTTTTTATAATTAACTATGTCCGAATCCGGACATAGTTAATTCGGGAAACTGTTTCTATGTTTCGGTATTTATATACGTACTTTAACGATAACTTTTTTGAAGTTTCCTTCAGCGATACCGGGAGCATGTCCGTCTTCAGGAAAGAATATGGCAAATTCTCCGGGTTGCACCTGTATATAGGTTGTCGGGGTATCAGCAAAGAATGTTATGTCTTTTTCCTCATTATAAGGTTGTGTTATCTTTTTCAATTCTTTTGTCGCTTTCCAGCCCATTGTTTCAGTTGTGGTCAAAGGCATCTGTATGTCGATATATTTATTGTGAGTTTCCATTTTAGCAGCATCTTTGCTTTTTCCCACAGGTTCTGCTATGGAAACATATAAATCATCTCCGTCGAGAACTATTTTCCCGGCTTCTTTGGTAGAGAAATCGGTCGATTTTAGAAAATCGAATGCTTTTTTAAATAATGGGTGCAACTGTTCGATCGAAGCTGAGTTGCTGAGAGAATCTAAGATCATGATGTTTGTTTTTTTAGTGTCTTAATTTAGTAATCGGACATATTGTTTTTTGTCCGGAACTATGCAAATTTATAAAAATATTTGAGATAAGCCTTGTTTTTCCTGATCTTTTATTATCTACTTGCATGTTATTAATTTTTCATTTAAAAGCGATCGGTAAGGGTTGGGTAGGGGTGTATCCGCTTCGGATACGCCACTCTTGTGGATATAAATTGTTTGCTCTGTTTCCGAGATTTTTTGCCCACCCTAACGGCATTCCCTCGAATGTCAGTAGAAAATAATCACGTTCATTGCTTTGCAGTTGAAAAGACTCTCTACGCAAATAGGATAGAGCCGTGTTTAAAGGTAGCTTTTCTTCCGGAAAAATGTTTCGGTTCAGGAATGTTGATAAAGCTAATGCATGTTCGGGAATATAGTCTTTCCCTTTGGCGTAAGCCAGAGGAATTCCTGCATGTATAACGTTTGTCCGGGACTCGAACAGGGGCAGGTCTTCTGAATATTCTGACGGAAATGCGAATATCGAATTTGCGTTAGAACTGAAAAAGAACTTTTCATTGTTTCTGATCCATGATCTGATATTATCGGGAATAGAACATACATTCCGATTCTTGTTCTTTTTTGCTGATATTCTATTCTGTAGCCTCTCTCTTGGAATAATATCTTCGCTTTCTGATTTGCGGAATACGGTCATGAAAAGACCTTCTCCCTTAGTGACATGCGGCATAAACCGGTAGCAAGGAACAGTACCGGTCAACTCTTTATGAATACCCCATTCCGGATCTGTTTTTACCGGTAGAGGTGTAGCTCCCAATCTATTTTGTATATAATCGGCTATGAGTTCGTTCTCATCGGTGTTGTAGGTGCAAGTACTGTATATCAGTATACCACCGGGACGTAAAGCATCCCAGATATTGTGCAGTATTTCTTTTTGACGTTCCGAACATAGTCCGACATTCGATGCAGACCACTCTTGTACAGCCACCGGATCTTTGCGAAACATGCCTTCTCCGGAACAAGGAACATCGGTGAGAATAACGTCGAAATAGTGTTTCAGTGAATTGAACGTCGCCGAGTCGTTATTCGTGACGATACAGTACGGATTCCCCCACTTGATAATGTTCTCTTCAAGAACATGCGCACGATTACGGACTATTTCATTGCAGACGACCAGACTGCCTTCGGGCAGAGCTGATAAGGCCAATGTCGTTTTTCCACCGGGTGCGGCACATAAGTCGAGATAACGAACCGGTCGAGTAATATGCTGCTTGATGACATGATCGAGAAACATGGACGAAGCTTCTTGTACATAATAAGCTCCGGCATGGAATCGAGGGTCGAATGTGAATGCGGGACGATCTTGCAGGTAATAACCGTTTTTGCACCAAGGGACTTGCTCTTGCCCGGATAATCCGGAATTGGTTTTTAAAGGATTTAGCCGGATACTTACCGGAGATTCTTCTCGCAGAGCTTTTTCAAAAGCCGGATATTCATCTTTCAATAAATTTTTTGTTCGGTCGGTAAAAGCAAGAGGTAATTCCATGTCGTGTTTCTGTTATTTGTACAAAATTACATACTTTTCGGATATAAAGAAACGGTTTTGCATTTATGATAAGTGCGGGGAAATCTTTACCTTTGTCGCAAAGAGTATTGTACCTATGCATTCAGCAGCGCTTTATCTGATCCCTGTAACATTGGGAGACACTCCGGTAGATCGAGTATTGCCGGCTTATAATAATACGATAATATCCGGTATCTCTCATTTTATAGTGGAGAATATCCGTACAGCACGTCGTTTTTTGAAAAAATCGAATCCGGAAATAAATATAGATTCCTTGACATTTTATACATTAAACGGGCATACACGTCCCGAAGAGGTTTCGGATTATCTGACGCCATTGGCGGCAGGTTTTTCCGTCGGAATTATTTCGGAAGCCGGATGTCCGGCAATTGCCGATCCCGGTGCGGATGTCGTGGCGATTGCTCAACGAGCCGGATATAAGGTAGTTCCTTTAGTTGGTCCGTCTTCTATTTTGATGTCATTGATGGCTTCTGGATTTAACGGTCAAAGTTTTGCTTTTCACGGCTATTTGCCGATAGATGCGGGAGAACGGGCTCGGATGCTTAAGAATCTGGAACATCGTATCTATGCCGAGAATGAGACGCAGATATTCATAGAGACACCTTATCGGAACAGTCGTATTATAGATGATTTTATAAAGACATGCAATCCTATCACTAAATTGTGTATTGCAGCGAATATTACGTGTGAAGATGAGTATATCCGTACCTTGACATTAAAAGAATGGAATAAGGTAAAGCCTGATTTGGGTAAAAAGCCGTGTATCTTTTTACTTTATAAATAGTTTGGCAATCCTCTTTTTTTGACGCAAAAGAATTATCTTTGTAGACTTCAAAGACAAAAAGAGAGTTTGTAGATGAATTTACGTTTTTTGAGCCTTGCCAGCGGAAGCAGTGGAAATTGTTATTATCTTGGAAATGACGAATATGGAATTCTGATCGATGCAGGTATAGGCATACGCACTATAAAGAAGCACTTAAAAGAACATAATATCCCGTTTGAAAATATTGTCGGTCTGTGTATCACTCATGACCATGCCGACCATATAAAGTCTGCAGGTTGTTTGGGTGAAAAATATTTTATTCCGGTATATACGACAAAGGAAATTCTTGCCGGAATGAATCGTAGCTATTGCATGACCGAGAAGATTTATACGGCATGTCATCCTATCTGTAAGGAAGTACCTTTTGAGATTCGGGATTTTAAGATTACTTCGTTTGAAGTTCCTCATGACGGTACGGATAATGTTGGTTACTTTATAGAATACGGAGACCGGAAATTTGCTTTTGCCACAGATCTCGGACATATTCCTCCGGGTGTGGCTCACTATCTTCGCAAAGCCAATTATTTGGTTATAGAGGCGAATTATGATATTGAGATGTTGACTCATGGGACATACCCTCCGCATTTGAAACAAAGAATCATTAACCCGAACGGTCACATGAGTAATGCCGATACGGCAGAATTTTTGGCTCGGAATTTTACGGAAGATATGCGATATATTTTTCTTTGTCATTTGAGCCGGGAAAATAATCATCCCGAATTGGCCTATAAAACAGTGGAATATCGTCTTTATCAGGAAGGAATACGTGTGGGAAAAGATGTTCAGTTAGTTGCTCTCAAAAGAAATCATCCTTCAGAATATTACAATTTCGAATAAAATTTTATTGAAAACGTTTTGTTGTTTTTTTGAAAAGCATTACTTTTGCAACCGCAACCAGCAAAAGAAATGACTCCGTAGCTCAGTTGGTAGAGCAAATGACTCTTAATCATTGGGTCGAGAGTTCGAGCCTCTCCGGGGTCACAGAAAAAAGTCTTTAGATACAATTTCTAAAGGCTTTTTTGTTTTTAATATGTTTTTAGCGTATGTCTGAATTTTCCGATGCAGAAAATATTATCAAGATATTTTTATAGTTTTTTTCAATACTATAAAAAGCTATTGTTTCTTTTATCTTGATTTCGTTATCACATCCTGTTCATTTGATTATTGTTTTTTACTTTTGCTGACCTATTTACAAAGTGTAGCAGTTTTTCAAAAATACCTCTTTATAATATTTATTTTATATATTTATTTGTTAAATAGATATTATTGATTACATTTGTTTTTATTATTAATTTTGAAAAAATAAGAGATTGTTATCTAATATCTATGGGCATGAAAAGATTAATATTTGTCATTTGTGCAATTTTATGTAGCAGTTTATTTGTCTCGGCTAAGGATTTTCGAGAAGTCGTTTATTTGAAAAATGGGAGTATAATTAAAGGTATTATTCTTGAGCAGATACCAAATGAAACTATTAAAATAGAAACAAGTGATGGTAGTGTATGGGTTTTCCAAATGTCAGAAGTATTGAAAATCACGAAGGAATTTTCTTCTCGAAATTCTACAATGAGGATGAAGAATAGGCATGGTGAAAGAGATGAGTTTAAAACAAATGGCTATAAAGGATTTGTGGATGTAGGTGGTGCTTTTGGCGTGGGTACTTATGGTGACGGACTTGTTTCCGTGTCTTCTACTCATGGTTATCAGTTTAATCCATATTTCTTTTTAGGTGTTGGAGTGGGAGTGAACTATCATTTTAATTGGTCTACAGTTTTTATTCCGGTATATGCCGATGCGAGGGGGTATTTTATGAATAATGATATTGCTCCTTTTATTGGATTGAAAGTCGGTTATTCTGTTTTTGACGGTATGGGGTTCTATTTTAATCCGAGTGTCGGTGTGCGTTTTATCGCTACATCTAAATTGGGTTTGAATTTATCTATTGGATATAATATGCAGAGAACAGATATTACATTCCGTCAATATTATTACAATCCACGCACCCATGATAGTTATGTGAATTCGTATGACGAAAGAAATACAATTGGAGGAGTTATGTTCAAATTGGGTTTTGAATTCTAATTTTGATTTATAAAACGATTCCGCCGCCGGATTATCCGGCGGCGGAATCGTTTTATATAGTTTGATAATCAATTATTTGCTTGTATCCCTTCTGCTACGATACGGAAACTCTTTTTTAGTTTTATATCTTCGGATGAAGCTCCGATGCGAACTTCAAATTCTCCTGGTTCTACGTTCCAATTCATATTAATATCCAATATTTCGAGATCTTCGGGATGTAGAGTGAATTGTATGTTTTTCGTTTCTCCCGGTTGCAGAGAAACACGTTCGAAGCCTCGTAACAGAGATTCGTAAGAGATTACGCTGCTCACTTTATCTTTTACATATAACTGTACGATTTCGTCTCCGGCTCTTTTCCCTGTATTCGTGATATCGAACGATACCTGAATGTCGCCTTTAGGACCTTGTCTCTCAGGAGAAACTTTCAGATTGGAATATTCGAATGTTGTATAACTGAGACCAAATCCGAAAGGATACAAAGCTCCGTTGACCCGTGTTTTTCCGTATCCATTCGGTCCGGCTTCGGGCTGTTTCGACTGAGAGGCCGGTTTGAAAGGGAAGTTCAATTCGATCTGTCCCAATGTTTTGGGGAATGTGACCGGAAGTTTTCCCCCCGGATTATAATCTCCGAAAAGAGTTTCTGCAATGGCAGTTCCTCCCATTTGTCCGGGAAACCAAGCTTCCAGAATTGCCGGGATATAACGGTCTGCCCAATTGATAGTAAGCGGTTGTCCATTGATAAGAACCAGTACGACCGGTTTTCCTGTAGCATATAACGCTTCGAGAAGCTGTTGCTGGCGTCCCGGCAAATCGAGTCCTGAACGAGATTTGCTTTCGCCGGTACTTTCTTCATCTTCACCGAGTACGGCAATAACAATGTCGCTTAGTTTTGCTTTTTCAACGGCATTTTGTATTTCTTGCTGTTCTTCTGTCGTCAGCGGAGAATGTATTATTTCGCTTTCCGGCCATTTGGCATCTTTAACCTTACAGCCTAAAGCGTAATCGACAGCAACTTTATTCCCGAGATAATTTTTGATACCTTCATATACCGTGATATTTTCCAGTTCTTGAGGTCCGTAACGGCTTACCATATAATTTTCTTCTTTGGCAAGCGGTCCGGTGATCAGTATTCGGGACAACTTGTTTTTATCGAGAGGCAATAAATTATTTTCGTTTTTTAGAAGAACCAAAGATTGACGTTGTATATCGAGCACAAAGTCTTTGTTCTTGTCTGCTCCGACGATTTTATCTGCGGCTTTAGGATCTGCGACAAAAGGTTGGTCGAAAAGTCCGAGACGGAATTTTACCCGTAAGACGTCAGCGACACGTTCGTCTATGACTTTCATCGATAATCGTCCCTCTTTTACCAATTTTCGGGCAGGCAGAATGAAAATATCCGGTGCGGCAAAAGTCGTTCTTACGTTGAGACCGGCTTCAAGAACCATTCTTACGGCTTCTTCATAAGTTTCGGCGACATGATGTTTGTTATATACATACTCTACCGCATCGCTGTCACTGACTACATAACCGTCGAATCCGAATTCTTGACGAAGTAACTGGGTCAAGAAATAATAACTTGCGGTAACCGGAACGCCGTCCCAGTCGTTATAACTGCTCATGACTCCCATCGGGTGGGCGTCTTGGATTACTTTTTTGAACGGGTACAGATGCATTTGGTGCATTTCCCGGGGTGCAACATGAGGATCGGTGCGTACACTGCCGTCCCGCCCACCTTTGGGAACGCTATATACGGCAAAGTGTTTTAGAGTTGCTGCCACACCTTGTTCTTGAATACCTTTAACCATCTGTGTTCCGAGTGTAGCGACAAGAAAGGGATCTTCTCCATAACATTCAAGAACACGTCCCCAACGGGGATCTCTGGCAAGGTCTAATATCGGTGCATATATGTTGGTATATCCGAGAGCTTTGGCTTCTTTTCCCGCAATTGATCCGGCTTTGTAGACCAAAGGTGCGTTCCATGTACTTCCTATGCCGATAGGTGCGGGCAGGGGAGTCGCTTTTGTATGATTGAGTCCGTGGATTGTTTCGTTGGAAAAATCTACCGGAATACCTAGACGAGTCTCTTCGATAAACCATTTTTGGGTTTTGTTGATTGCCTCGGCATGTTTGCTGAAAGGATAAATCAGATCTTGGGCGATTTTCGCACCACGACCGACTCCGTTCAATTGTTCATCGATATTGGCGATTCCGTCTTTCCAAATTTTATTTTTCCATTCCGGAGTCGGTAACGAGTCGCTCATTACCCTTTTATATCCATATAAAGTTGCCAGTTGACAGGTCTTTTCGTCCAGATTCATTTGGGATAATAAATCTTGTACTCTTTTTTCGATCGGTTGCTTAGGATTTTCGAATACATCCATTTTTCCGTTTTTGTTGAAATCGATCCAACCGTCATGATAAATAGAACCTTTGTTCCCTTTGGCAAAAGCCATTTGCCCTGCCAGAAAAACGCTTCCGGCGATTAGCATACATTTTTTCAGCATAGTGTTTTTGTCGCGTGTTTTCATAAAATTCGATTATGCGCAAGTTATTTTTCCACAAAGAAAAGTGCATTCTCTTAATTTTTTTATAATATCGGGTTAACGGGAATCTTAAAAACAGATTAATTCTTTTTTTATACCGATGATTCCGTTTTTCGAGGTTTTATTCTCTGAATTTAGCTGTTCTGTACCTTGTATCTCTAAGAGATAACTTTTACCTTTGTCAGATAAATGCAGCGAAAATGAAAAAAGTTTTATGTCCCAAATGCGATAATGATATAACGTTTAATGAAGATCGTTATGAAAAAAATGTCTCTTTGTTTTTCGTTTGTCCTTATTGCGGGAAACAATTCAATGTGTCGGTTGCCGATTTGACTGATAATCAAGAGATTTCTGATTGCGGTTTTATTGTCGTATTGGAAAATTCATACGGATACCGTCAAGAACTTCCTCTTTTTATGGGAGATAATATAATCGGACGTCGCTCTAAAGGAACGGAAATTCATGTACCGATAGAGACTACGGATGTTACCCTTGCACGTCAGCATTGTGTTATTAATGTAAAGAAAAATAAGGCTGGGGGGTTTATATATACATTACGCGATTTTCCGAGTGTATCCGGAACATATTTACGGCACGAGCGTCTGGGGAAAAAAGACCGTGTGGTTTTGGAAAACGGGGCTATAATAACGGTGGGTTCAACGACATTTATCGTGCATTTTGCAGGAGTACAGGATAATGAAGATTAAAAACAGCATATATGCAGAACATTATTCTTTTTGATACGACGGGAATTCATCAGGAGTTTCTGCCATTGACATTTACAAGGCCGGTTTCGGACATACGTATCGGTATCTTTACGATACGGGAAAAATGGGAATCTCGGTTGCCGGGAATTTATTCTTATGATACGGCTGATTATTTGACAGTAAAATATCCGATGAATATTGCTTCTAATAGCTTTTTCATTGCCGGGAATGTATGTCCGGATGAGAAACTGGTCGCAGCCATTTCTTCTTTGTCGGAGTGTGAATCTCTTTTTTACGGAGATGAGCTGATTGCTTTTTACGGTTCGTTGGATGCTTTCCGTAAGAAAGATTTCGGTGTAAAGCATACTTTGAATGAAGAACCTTTTATGATTCGGAAATTGTATGATATATTTCTGAAGAACGGAGAGGCTTTAGAAGCAGATTATCGATATATCGTCTCTTCCGGAAAATCCGAACCGTTATCCGCATCAAACAGGGTAATCGGTGATCCTTGTTTTCCAGACGGTACACCTAAAATATTTATAGAGCCGGGTGCGGTTGTCGAATGTTCGGCATTGAACGTGACAAAAGGTCCGGTTTATATCGGGAAAGATGCCGAAATCATGGAAGGAGTATGTATTCGTGCTCCTTTTGCGGCTTGTGAGCATGTGGTCGTGAATATGGGAACAAAAATTTATGGAGCGACGACATTAGGTCCTTATTGTAAAGTAGGGGGCGAGTTGAATAATGTGGTGATGCTTGCCTATTCAAATAAAGGACATGATGGATTTCTCGGAAATTCGGTTATCGGAGAGTGGTGCAACTTGGGAGCAGGAACTAATGCATCGAATTTAAAAAATGATTATAGCGAGATAAAACTATGGAATTATCCTACTGGACGTTTTTTGCGTACCGGCTTGCAATTTTGCGGGTTGATGATGGGTGATCATTCTAAGGCAGGAATAAATAGCATGTTCAATACCGCTACGGTTGTTGGAGTGGGAGTGAACATACACGGTTCGGGTTTTCCTCGGAATTTTGTAGCTTCTTTTAGCGAGGGCGGTGCTGCCGGTTTTTCTGATGTTCAGTTATCTAAGTTTTATTCGATTGCCGAACGGATGATGGCACGGCGAGGAAAAATACTTACCGATGTCGATAAGGATATTTTGGAAGCGATTTATAATCAGACCGAAAGTTTGAGGTAAAGATCGAAACAGCGGGGAGATTTTTTTCACTAAATTTCCCCGCTGTTCTGGTCTTTGATTATTTTACGATTTTTTTGATTTCTTCTTTTACCAGTTTCTCCATGATCTTGTAACCGTCTCCGTTCGGATGTACGCCGTCTTTGCTCAACTTTTCAGGAAGGCCGTTCTTTTCATCTTTCATAGCGGAGAAATAATCTACATATCCATATTTGTTTGCTTTGGCATAGGCTTCTATTTCTTTGTTTAAGGCTATAATTTTTTGAGGGGCATCTTTGATGTCGAGCCGCCATTTTATTTGTGATGCGGGAAGTACCGATGTAAGAATCACCTTGATTCCGTTTGCTTCGGCGATGGAAGCCATAGCTTTGATATTGTTGAGTGTAAACTCAGGATGATAAGCACCAGTATTTTCTGCGACGTCGTTTGTTCCGGCGTTAATGACTACTGCTTTCGGCTTGAGGGCGACAACATCCCCGTAAAAACGCATAAGCATTTGCGGACTTGTTTGCCCGCTGATTCCACGGCCGATATAATTGTTTTCGGTGAAAAATTCAGGATGTGTACCGACCCAACCTTCGGTTATGGAGTTACCCATAAATACCACGCGTTTTTCTTTTTTTGTGGTAGCCGGAAGTTCTTGATTTGCTTTTTCATATTTCCGGATGTTTGCTTTTTCGTATAAATCTTGAGATTTAACGGAGGAGATGAACGGGAACGAAAATAAGACAGTCCCACAGACGATTAAGATTAACTTTTTCATTTTTATATTATTAATTATGTGTATTTAGATAATCAGAACAGAGTGAATAGGTAATTCCGTCAGCAATACCTATAGTAGGTACCCATATAGATTTACAGTTGAGGTGTCGTGTTATTTGTATGAATAATTCTGCGGCGGGTACGATAACGTCTGCTCTATCAGGTTTCAGATCGTACTGCTTCATTCGTTCTTTTATGGGGAGTGCCTGAAGCATGTTCGATACTTGATACAAGGATTCGAGCGATAACGGTTCTCCTTTTGTCGTACCCGACAGTTTATATATTTTATTGATATTTCCGCCAGATCCTATGATAGAAATATCTGGATATTCCAATGCTAATGATTTCAAGTCGGAGTATAGCTTGAGAAGCTCTTCTTTTTTGACTTTGTTATTGAGAATACGTACGGTTCCTATATTATAGGAACGAGAATCCTTAAGTTTGCAATCTTGGATCAGGCTCGTTTCGGTACTTCCTCCTCCGATATCTACATATAAATAGTCTCCCGGACGGTTTAATATATCGACGATGTGGCTGTCATATACGATTCTCGCTTCTTCTTTTCCGTCTATAATATCAATTTTTATACCGGTTTGTTCGGATATGTAACGGACAACTTCCGATCCGTTCGAAGCATCTCGCATGGCGGAAGTTGCACAAGCTCTGTAACTGATGACTCTATATACTTGCATCATTTGTTTGAATGCGGCAATGAGCCGTAACAGTCGTTCAGTTTTGTCGTTCGATATTCTGCCTAATGTGAAAGCGTCTTGCCCTAATCGCAAGGGAACTCTGACAATAAAAGTCTTTTTTAGTTGATTTGCCGTCTCCCCTTTGTATATTCCCTTTATGAGCAGGCGCACGGCATTTGATCCTATATCGATTGCTGCAAAATTTATTTGCTCCATAGATTTTTTCGTTTTCTTTTGCGAATATAATGAGAAAAATTTTGTTTTTATCCCGGATGATTCTGAAAATCGTTTTAGTACTTGTTTTAGTTTTTACTCAGTCTCTTTCAGAGAGGGGAATCGTACCGATATATTGTTAACAATGTTATAGTCCGGAAAAAAACACAAAGATGACCTGATCGTACTTTTATTGTAAAATTTAGAAAAGAATTTAATAGCTCTTACCGGGCAAGATCAAGGCGGATCGATACACCGAAACTGCTGTCAGAGATGGGATATGAAGTCGATGATACCAACGGAGTATTGATTTGGTGATCATAGAAAGCCCGTAGTGTAATGAGTTTGCTTAAAGCATAATCGGCAGAGAAATTGAGCATCATTACTTTTGTACCGGAAGTAGCCTGAGTGAAATTCTGTTCAATACGGCGTATTAAGGATTGATCTCTTTTGAAAGAGAAGTTTGCTCGTAATTTCAGATCATTGTTAAATGTCCCTTGTTTACCGCCTTTTCCTCTCCAAATGGCGTTGAAATCGGTAATTGTATAGCCTGCACCTACAGTAACGCCTTGACTTGTATATTCGACAATTTGTCCTGCTGAAGAATTCAGGCTTAATGTACGGGAATTTTGATACTCTACTTTAGCTGTGATACTGTTTTTAAAGGTCATATCTAATCCGAGTAAAGGTGCAAAACTTTCATTAATGCTTACAGAAGAGATATCGTATGGAGAGGACGGTATCGGATTCCCTGTGAGTTCGTCTTTCGTAAAACCGAAATCTTTTTCTTCAGCTTCAGCCCAGTTCAGGAAAGAGGAAAAAGACCCCACGGTATAAGTACATCGGTAGGCATGACTCAGGACGATACTTTTGAAGTATTTCTTTAATGCCTTTATCTTAGATAGACCATCATAGGTTATTTTCCAGTTAGGTAATAAACTTCTGATCGACGGAAAAGCCGTTAATCCGATTTTTCCCGCATCTTTGCCACTGTAAGCGGCGATAAATGCAGGTATCATGACATCGGGAGAATTACGGTTAACCCCTCCGTTTTCTGAATTATATCGTTGCCCGACTAATCCTTTTTCACTGATAAATCTTGCTGAAGGATATGTCATTTGACTATACTTGGCTTCTAATCGTTGAGCAATAATCTCACGATTTTGCAAAAAGTTCTCAAAAGCTTTGGAATAATATCCGTTCGATGCCTTTGCACTTTTCAGAGATGAGGCAATCGCAACGTGAGTCATTGTGAAACTTCCTCCTCGTATGGTGGGCATTCCGTCATACATAAATTGTATTTGGTTGTTGTTGCTCACGGTGCGGTTGGCATTTAACGTGATTTTGAATCCTTTAAACGGTTCTAAGGTGGCATCTATACTGAATTCTTCTGTACGATTCATAATAGCAGGGCTTACTAATGAGTCGTTGACAATAAGCCAACCTCGGTCCTTGATTTTTTCGATATAGCTTTCGTCTGTCAATCCGAAAGCGAAATCAAGTCCCGGAGCTAAGGTACTGGTTGCTGTGGATTGTCCGAACATGTCCCCGACATTAGGCAAGAAAGACGGAATATACATTGAGTTACTGTTTTTGTAATGGACGTTCACATTTCTTACCATCATGGCAAACCGTGTTGTGTATTCTGCTGCTTTATACCAGAAAGAATCTTCAGGACGTTTGCCGGGCAGTACGGTTAGTGTTATTTGGGCCGTATCTCTGTTTTCAATAAGAATTGTGTTTTTATCCACAACTTTATATTTGACGGAATAATATATTCCGTCTTTGGTTTTTGCGGAAACTTTTACTTTTTTATTGTCCAAATTGTGTTTCACCGTAGTTGTCGTGTCGCTTTTTAACGAGATATTGCGCTGGAATCTCTTTTTCTGGGTACTGCTACGGGAAGATGACCGAGAGGTATTGGCGAATTTCCGATTTACTTTTTTCAGAAAATCCGATTTATTGTAGAGAGTTTCCAGATTGAAACGACCGTCGATTCCGAATTGACCTTGATTATTCAGATTATTACCCATTGTCGTTTCACTATCAATATAAACCCCTCTGTCCCAAGAATATGTCGAGTTGTATTTCGCCGATAGGGTCATCCAATTCAGCATGGGAATTTTAGATAACGGAACGTCGAAAGAGGCGTTGAATGTTTGGTTATAATTCCAGGGTGTTCCTAAGTGCCATATACTTTGCATGACCGTGTCTTTCCATGCTTTATATTCATCGGGGAAAAGCTTTTTATTTACTACACCCGAGGGTTCGTCGATACGGGCATTTGTCATGGTAGCTAAAGACATGTTTAAGGATTTCAACAGATTCCATTGAATAGAGAACTGCCGATCCCATAAAAAGTTCTTGCTTACCGAAATAGGAAGTTGCGTGCTTGTGCCGTCTTCTCCTAACTCTCGCAATTGTTGCTCGTAGTAGTAACGAGACATATTAGTATAGAACGAAATATTATTCGGTACATAGTTAATACTCATGTCTTTGATAACCTTCAAATGTTTCGATCTGCTTTTTAGTGATTTAAAGGGTTGAAGGGGTTTCACATACGGTGTATAACTGTAACTGAAATTTCCTCTTCTGTCCAGTGTATTTTCGAATAGAATTGTCGGGTCTTGCTTATTTTGGATGTTTGACGAGTAGCTAAAAGTAAAGTTTGCCGGATCATAAGGCATCGGATTTTTACTTTGTATGTCGAATCTCAATCCGGAAATACTGAAACTCTTAACTGTCGATATATCGATAGATGCATTTTTGATCGAATCTCTTTCAGCGTCAGAACCGGCAGCGTCTAAAGCATCTGAAAGTAAAATATCCTGATCGAGCGGGTTGTATTTCGGCAACGTCCGCTCTTCAGATAATGAGTAAAATATCGGTGCTTTGAGTTTCAATTTTTCAGGTAAAAAACGACCGACATCTACCATTGTAGCTATATTGTATTGATAATAATCGTCAAGTCGACGTTCATTCAGGCTTTGATCTATCCCTCCGAAGCCGCAAGTTTCGATGTGTCCCCCGAAATTTACGGTGGCTATATCGGATATCGCCAGATTTACATTAGCTCGGGCAGCCCAACCTCCGCTCTCATTAAAACCGGATAGTCTGAGTTCGTTAACCCATACCACAATATCTTTATTCGTCCCCGCATTATTCCGGACACCGATCATAATTGTCGATATGTCGGACAGGCTCGGATTTCCGATTACCGAGACTTTATTTCTCGGATGATCAGGATCATATATCGAATAAACGTCTTGATAGCTCGAACCTTCATCCCCTCTTCGTTTTGCCGCATTCCGTTTTAATTTCAATTCTGTTACCAGAGATAAGGGAACGTTGATCATGTTTTGTGTAGGCCAAACGGTCTCTTGGTCTTGTGAATTGTATGTGTTATAAGTTCCCGGAGGAGTAAGTGCCAAAGGCACTTCATATTCGTAATAATTGTTTCGGTAATCAGACCCGAAACGAATGAATACAGAAGTTTCTCCGTTCCTTAAGTCTGTGTTATCATCAATTAGTTTTTCGGCATGAGTAAACATTTGTAAATATTTGTAATTACGCATGTCAAGACTCGTATTTTTATATACGGCACGAGCATTTTTAGGAGGTAAATCTCTTATTTTTAAAGATAAAGATTGCTCGTTTAATTGAGTGATCTGGGATTGGTCGGGAGAAATTATCCGGCTGACTCCAGGAGGCAGTACATAGTTTACAGGAGTTTGTCCTGCATTTTCTTCTATATTAACAACTGATACATCCAATTCCCCTTCTGCCGGCAGTGATGTGTTGGGTGATTCTCCGGTTTGTAGACGAAGAGAGTAACTTCTCCAGTCTCCCCGTACAAGTTCGAGTGAAGCAAAACGCAGGTGTGTTTCTTTTTCGAATCCGGTCATGAACATCCGTGCAAAACGGATTGTCTTGAAATCTTGTATAGAACCGTATTTTTTTCGTGGAATATGGGTTTCATCGTCGCTGTCGTCTTTCAAAGGTATTTTAAATTGATACCATGTAACTTCTGATTCCTGACCATTTCTCAGACGAACGACAGTCGTGCGTTTATCAGTGATGTAATTTCTTCCTACTTGAAGATTCTGAGGAGATATTTTTATACCGTATTCATAGTATCTTTCGTATTCGTTCAACGTGTTGTCTTGATTGATATCTTCGACGTCCGGAACGCTTTTGGAGGATTGGTAGTACTTGTCTGCTGCATCATCCGGAGAACTTGAGTTCCCTTCTACTCCGTTATAATGTTTATATCGGCTGAGAATATCGAGCTGCATGTCATCGTAGTCTACACCTCTGTAAAAATGATAATTATCTCCTGCAGGGTCGTTCAAAGGAGAAAAAGGATCTTCCAACATTTTGGCTTGAGCTTCTGCCGTCGTATTTTGTTTCAATTTCTCTAAAAAGTCGGAATAGGTGGAAAAAGTAAATTCTTCGTTGTTTGTAAGCCCGTCGAGTCCTACGTCTTGTTTTTCACGAGCACCGTCTGCGTTCTCGAAAGCATAGGTCATAGATTGGCGTTTCGAAACTTTTCCCCATACGGTGGTTGTCAGATTCGATTCATCTCCATCGACAGGAAGACCGTTTTCGAACGATTTCATACCATCTTTCAGTATATCTTCCGATATTTCTCCAAAATTGAAATACAGGTATCCGACCTGACTTTCATTCCCCGGATTGTCCGGATCGAGGAACGGGTCCATCATCCAAAATTGTAAATATTCGATGTTTGCAGCTTCAAAGTCGGTATTATCCATTTTTCTCATAATCCCTCCCCAGCGTTGTTCCGGGAATTTGAGAGAACCGTCATTGTTTATTTTATCCGCATCTACATTGTACGGTCCTCTTTCTGTCGGATAATACGATAGGTTCAGAACTTGTAGGACAGAAGATTCGCCGTAACCGAGTTCTTTGTTCGGGAATACCTCGCTGACATCGATTTCCCGTACATAATGATTGGATAATTGATCTAAATCGTTTTTAATATGGGCAGGAGTTAACGAGGAATTTTTTTGAGTAAACATCCGGTCTATATAATACCAAGATATTAAAGCCCGATTCTTTCCGTAATCAGCATTGTTGGAATATTTTGATTCGGGAAACATAGACGGAGTCGAGGCGAGTGACCATGAATATGGTGTCCTCAGATCATAACCCGATTGAGAAGACTCGAAGTCATCGATATAGGAGAGCGAGTTGTTTTTCCCTTTTCCCGGTATTAACTGTGCAAATTCTGCATTTAGCGATAATCGGGACGGGGCTGTTGCATTCACGGTCGGTATTTTGTTGATCAAAGATGTTAGCCATTGGAATTCTGTATTGTAAGAAGTATTTAATCCCCACAGAGTATTATTCAGCACTTCATCTCCGATGTTCACTTTCTCGGTCAGAGACTTTTCTCCCAAGTGCATAATTGTAGCTCCGACATTAAAATCTTTAGAGAAAGCATAGTTAAGATCTAATCCGACCATTGTTTTTCGTTGCATGTTGAATAATGACTGGTCTTCAAGACTGACGCTGATCGGAGTTCCGGAGTCGATATAACTTTGATTTAAAATAGTTACAGTTCCCATTGTGTAATCGACCGAATAATCTACATTCTCGGTCAGGGTCATACCTCCGGCCGTGACTCGTACCGATCCTCGGGGTACGTGCGTGGCGTTAAGTTGTATTTCTGCTCCTGATGATGCTTTATATTCACCTTTGATTACGAACTTGTTCTTATCGGCATACTGTCTGGCTGCTGTTAATGTAGTGTCGTACAGTTCTTGATAGACATATTGGTCAACATTCGGTATGTTTCCGATTTTCTTTTTTAAGTGTGAGCCAAAAGGTTCTACTACCGGGAAAAATACTCGACCTTTGGATGCAAGAATCGTGTACCCTTCTACAAAGTCGAAAAATCCGTCGGGATTTGTCTCTTGGTTGTTATCTAATCGGTCAAGGTTCATAACCTTCAATAAGGTTTCGTTCTTGATGTTTCCGATAGGCATATATGTCAATTGTGTCCCGGCCGTGTCGCTTTTATAGTAAATATTTAACCGGAACTTTTCTTTTTGTATCTGAGTGGCGTTAAGGGAATATACATTTTTCATCATCAACTTCCATGCCGGAACGCTTGTCGAGATTGTTGTCCCTTTTAATAGCTTTACATACAGGCTCTTGTCTGTATCTGTAATATTCCCTGAAAATTCTCCTACCTGATATGTCTGCCCGTTTTTCGTATATTCGAATGCTACTGCCAGTACTTCATCCGGATTGAGCTGACTATTTAAAGAAATATATCCGAGTTGACTGTTCAGTGTATATTCCGAACTGGTGAGCAGTCGGGCACTTTCGACTTTGACATATTCTTGTCCGCCATTGAATCCTTGAGCTTCAAGAGGCTCTAATACCTGAGTCACCTGGTTAATGTTTCTGGCATCGGGATAGTTGGTTTGAATGTATTCATATAAACTATTTGCATTGTTTGCCGGACATGTATAGCTTCCGTTTGTATGCCATAGATCCGGATTTGCTAAATTATTTCTGTTTTGTTCTCCAAGGTCCATAAACCCGACGATGTTACGCGCCTGGTCATAATTTCCTCTTTTGTTGGTCACCCATACTTCTATACGGTTAATAGTCACTCCCGAAGATATATAAGGGAGTTTTGACATAGAATTATCATAATTATCTCTAAAATAGTGGGCTAAAAAATAGTGACGATTTTCATCATACTGGTCGGCGCTGAAAGAAAATTCCGTAGTTTGAGCACCGCCTTTTGAGTTGACAGTTTTAGACTCTGATTCTTGTTGGGAGACTAAAGCGGTAACAGTCAGTTTACCGAATTGCATCTTAGTTTTTATCCCGAATAAAGCTGATCCTCCACGTATTAAGGAAGATCCTGTGGTCATACTAACATTACCGGCTTCGATACTTTTGATGATTTCGTCTTCTTTCCCTTCATAATTCAAATTCAGTTTTTGGGAATCGAAATCGAATGTTGCTCCGGTATTATAGTTCATGTTAAAATTGAGCTTGTCTCCTACTTTTGCTGTAATATCCGCTTGGATTTGTTCCTCGAAATCGAAGTAGGTCTTTTTCCTTGCACTCAATGCCAATGCCGGGTTATCGATTTTATTTGTCTTTATACTCATGGTCAGTTCTGCCGACCCTTGAGTTTTAATTTGCACACCACCCGGACCGAAAACTTTTTCTAACGGACCGAGATTGAATTTCATATCGAGAATATCGAAAGGGTCTTTTCCCTTACCTGCATTTTCTTTGTTTTTTTCCCGATAGTAGGCTTCTATGGATTTTCGTAAGGAATAATCTTTGTATTCTTCAGGGGTCAGCATAAAAGGCGTAGACACTTCCATATCTCCGACTTTTGTACGCACAACGTAACATTGAGTTACCGGATCATATTCGAACACTGAGCGTACGTTCTCAGGAGTTTTTAGATCTGCCGGACTGTTTTTATAAAGATCTTCATAAGTCTCTATCGAAGTTTTAGCTACCGGGAAACGGCTTTTTTTTGTAGTATCTTCAGGTGCTGGAATGGATGAGACGGATGCTTCCGGAAGGTTTAGTGAGGAAAAGGTACGGTTATAAGCCGCAAAGGCAGAGTAGATTCCTATCCCGCTGATACATAGAAAAATATATAAAAGATAATAGAGCCTTTTATTCATTGATCCGTGAATCCTTTTCCCTTCTCCCGTATGTGTGTTTTACAGCATTTTAAGTGCAGCTTTGATAATAGCTTCTACTTTTAATGTGGGAGATTCGTTCAATAATTTTTGTACGACCTTCATTGAAGCGGTTTGCGGAAATCCTAACATGACCAAAGCGGCCACAGCCTCATCCTGTACCTCTTGATTTTGGGGCATACTTATATTTAACGTATTGTCCCCCGGTTTTATTTTATCTTTAAGGTCAACAATTATGCGTTGGGCGGTTTTTGCACCGATCCCTTTAACGCTTTTCAATATGTTTACGTTTTCAGAAACGATAACTTGCTCCAGTTCAGGAGCAGAGAGAGAAGAAAGAATCATTCGTGCGGTATTCGGTCCGACTCCGGAAACGGAAATTAACAACAAAAACAAGTCTCTTTCGCGACGGCTGATAAATCCGAAAAGTACGTGAGCATCTTCGCGTATAGATTCATATACAAATAGCTTGGTTGCAGTATTCTGGGATAGTGCACTGTAAGTCGTTAAAGATATATTGAGGAAATAGCCTATTCCATTACATTCTATTACTGCCGATGCTGGAGTTAATTCGGAAATTTTACCTGTGATATATTCTATCATTCTGCTGTTATTTTTCTTGCCTTCAAAGGTAAGAATTATCTATTAATCGTGAAAGAACTGTAAAAAGAAACGCTTTTATATTTTGAATAATCTGTCTTGGTTATTAATAGGAAAATTCAGACAGGCTTTTATTGTATCTTGAATAAAATTAGTCTATTAAATTATTGAAGCGTCGAATGAATTTTAAAATTCATTCGACGCTTCAATAATTTAAGTTAGTCGTGTTATTTTTCTGATTCTTTTACGACAGAAAACTTTTCCATAGCTTGTTTAAACAATTTGCTTCCTGTTGCGGCATCTACATGTGCTGAAGGACCTGTTACACATCCACCCTCACAAGCCATTACTTCGATAAAGTTAACCGGTGCTTTACCTTTGGAGAATGCCCGAAGTAGGCCGATGTTCTTTTTATTAAGATTCGATACTTGCAAAGCTTTCAGATCGGGGATTAGGTTTTGCGCTTTTACAGCTCCGATAACTCCTCCCGACATGCCAAAACCTTTTCCTTCTTTAGGTGCTGAACAATGGAAAGATTCATTATTTTTGGGGGTCATATCAATAGATAATCCGTCGAATATGGCGTTAATTTCTTCAAACGTCATTACATAATCTACAGCTTCGTCCCTGCGGGCTTCTGAACGTTTAGCAACGCAAGGGCCTATGAATACGACAAGACTTTCGGGGTATTTTTCTTTTGCCATTCGTGCTGTGTAGTACATAGGACTTCCGGTAGTTGATACATACGGTTTCATATCTTTGATATGTTTGTTTACCAGCTCTATGTAAGATGGACAGCATGATGTTGTCATAAACGGTTGTCCTTCTTCCAGTTTTTCTTTCAGTTCTTCGGCTTCTCTTCGGGTTGTCTCCATCGCTCCGTCGGCTACTTCGAGAACATCATGAAAACCGATTTCACGTATCGCTTCGAATATGGTTTCCATTTTTTCGGAATATTGTCCCATGATAGAAGGCGCGACGATTGCAATAACTTGTTTTCCTTCTTTGATTTTAGAGAGAACATCGAATACTTCAGATATTTCAAAAATAGATCCGAAAGGACAAGCGTTGATGCATTTGCCGCAATAGATACATTTCGATTCATCGATATGTTCGATGCCGTTCTCGTCTTTAGAAATGGCTTTTACCGGACAGGCTTCTTCACAAGGTACTGGAATATATACGATGGCATGATAAGGACAGGCTTCTTTGCAAATTCCGCAACTGACGCATTTGCTGTGATCGATTCGGGCTTGGCCATTTTCTCCGAAAGAGATTGCTTTTCGAGAACAATTCATATAACAAGCTCTTGCTACACATCCTCGGCAGAGATTGGTTACTTCGTAATTTACCTGAACACATGCAGAGCAAGCTTCATCAATGACACATAAAATATTTTCTTTATTGTTTTTCCCTCTTTTTAAAGCTTTTTCTGCATAATAAGAGAGGGGAATCAGTTCGTCTTGTTCGTCATTCATATCAAAGCCCAGCAACGGAAAAGATTTATATTTCCAGACAGCTCTTTCTTTGTGAATGCAACAGCGTCCCATAATTTTCGCATTACGCGGACTGAGTTCGATAGGTAAACGATCAATGTGTTCTACCAAACGGTCTTGTTTCCATAATTCAACAAGTTTTGCCATTAATACCCGGCGGACAATGAGTACATTATTCGCAAAAGCCATAAATATAATTTTGTATTTGTGATTTTTTAAACGGCTGCAAAGGTACTGCTATTTTCTCAAACAACTGTATGAATGTTATATAAAAATAAGAGAGGTTATAGATATTTTCTATTGCTGGAAAGTCCGCATCGAACATTGCCCGTTTAAATGTGCGTTAGGCTCTATTACTAAGGTCGTAACCGTAATATTTCCTTCCAGAAAAGAACTTGACTTTAAAACCAAAGTATCTGCTACAACTATATTGCCACATACAGTTCCCATAATCTCGGCATTGACAGCTTTTATGTCTCCCTGTACACGTCCTTGCTCTCCGATAATGACTTTTCCCTGACAATCAAGATTTCCTTGAAGAATTCCGTCTATACGAATGTCTGTAGAGGCCGAAATGTTTCCCGTAACAGTCGTCTCTACAGTTAGTGCGCTGTGCGCCATACCGGTAGGTTGGTTTTCCTTTGCCATATTATTATTTCTCCTATGGTTGCAAAATTACGATTTCTAATGAAAAAACAATTCATGCCGGATAAAAACTTTTATAAGTTCAGTGCTTGGCTGAGTTTAGCTCGGGGTTGATTTGAGAATTTTTTATTGTAAAATTTAGACAGGTTCTTAGTTGGAATTGATATGTCGATGTATGGAAATAGATAGAAAAATGTACTTTTGCGGTAGTCTTTAAATAAAAGCAGATATGAATACGTTTGTAGAGTTGAGAAAAATTCGTTTTTATGCTTATCATGGTGTTGCTGAACAAGAGCGATGTGTAGGAAATGATTATGAAATATATGTTAAAGTAAAATATCCTTTTAAGGATGCTATGGAGACGGATAATTTGGACGCAACACTCAACTATGCCCAATTGTATGAAATTATTTATCGAGAAATGAGAATTTCTTCTCATTTGTTAGAGCATGTTGCGGGGAGAATCATACGTGCGATACAAACAGAGTTCCCTCTTTCTGAGGGAGGGATATTAAGCATTTCAAAACAAAAACCCCCTATATCCGGAGATATAGAGGGTGCATCTGTTATTGTTGAATGGTAAACTATTAGAATAAGATACCGTATTCTGACATAAATAGATCGAGTTTAATGTTTTTGTTCTCGACCTGCAGTTTATTTTAAATTTAGTTTTTTAGCGATGTCTTTGGGTATGGCTTTTTTGTTAACTACCATATTCATGGTTTTATAAAGAACATACGGCTCTGATGCGTAAAAAAATCCTTTATATACACCGTCATCGCCCCATGAGTTTTTTACTTTATAATAAGTCGTTCCGTTTTGATCGATGGCTTTTCCTACAATTTGCATGCCGTGGTCATCGGTCGTTTCAAACTTGTCGTATGCAGCTTGACGGAGTTCTTGAGTAATTTCTTGCTCTTTTCCCGGACCTTTCTGTTTTGCTGCTTTTCTTTCTTCCGGAGATAGTGTTGTCCAACGGGCTTTTTCTGTTCCGGCTTCACTTTCGATCTTCTTTTCTTCAGGAATTACAGCATAACCTTTGTTGTAGTTGAATCCTTTTTCACTGACATCGGCTGCCCAAAAAATAGTATATCCATTATCTATGGTGTTATTTAAAATGCGGTCAAAGTCATTTAACGGGACATTGTACGATTCTCCCCATGCCCAGTTGTCAGGAACTTCTATTGCAAATGTCTCGTAGAATGGATGATGAGTGAAAGAGGTAAAAGATATGTAGTCGTCCATATTCAGACCGAGAGATTCTGCAAAAGATAGGGGTGTATATTCTTTTCCTTGATAAGTGAACTTTTCTGGAAATTTACCCAGATAAGCATCGAGAATTCCATTAAATCCTTCTTTCCATGCCGGTGTGATTTGCGATTTGCGATCGACGATAGTCTTAATATATGCAGAAAGTACGGCATCCAGTTCTCCGTGGTTGTGTTTTGTAGAACCATAATTAAGTCCCGGATATGCTTCTTCGGGAACTATTCCGTACTTTTTGATAATATTCATGACATCATGAGTCGCTCCTCCTGCACTGAAGTTTCCGGTTCCGTGCATACGTACATATTTCTCGGCTTTTTCTAAATATGTCATTCTGACTATAAACATTTCTGAAAGATCAACTTCAGGTTTACCTTGTCGCAGCATTTCGCTTTCTAAAAATGCCAGACCGGAAAAGCTCCAACATGTACCTGAACGACTCTGATCTTTTACAGGCGTGTATTTTGCGATCTTGGTGTCGGTAAATTCGTATCCGTCAGTTTTTGCTTTTTCTTTTTCCTTGTCGTTTTTCGGTTCTTGTGCCCAGCTGTAAGATACAAATAGCAGACAAAGAGAAATTGATATCAAATTTTTTATCATAACATATATTGGTTTTAGGTAAGCATAATATAAAAAGTCGGTCAAAGATAGTATTTCATTTTTGTATAAGAGGTTAAAATAGGCTGATTTTTCGGGAATATTCTTTTTATCTCTCTTTTTATGACTATTTTTGTTTTATAACTTATTGTACGATTATGATGCGATTATGCCTGTTGTTATTATGTTTTTTGACAATTGTTCCGGTTAAAGGGCAAAAAAAGATATATAGAACCGAAGTTTTTGATCCGTTGATCCAGACTTTGCAAGTACGTGTAGAGAATGCGCCTTTATATCCTCCTATAATTTCTTTACAAAGTGATGATCGGATTATTGTTTCGTTTGACCAGTTTGTCGATGATCCGCAGTATTTGAGTTATAGCGTGATTCATTGTAATGCGGATTGGACTCGTTCGGGTTTGTCTGAATTAGAATATTTAGATGGTTTTAACAACCGTCCGGTGGAGTATTCAGAAATGTCTCTCAGTACATATAGAAACTATATTCATTATAAAATTGTACTGCCGAATGAATCGATGAGGTTCAAAGTTTCCGGGAATTATGTGGTAATCGTATATCCCGAAGATGAGCCAGATAAAGTACTGTTGCATGCTTGTTTTTCTATTTCTTCAGATCAAGTGTCGGTGCCTTGTCGCATCTTGACAAAAACAGATATCGATTATAATAAGGCTCATCAACAAATAGAGTTTAATGTACAATATCCTCATTATGATATTCGTAGTCCGCAAACTGAATTGAAGATTTATGTCTCGCAGAATAATCGTCGTGATAATGAAGTGCTTATAACACATCCGCTCTATGTCAAATCCAGAGAGTTGGTCTATGCTCATAATAAGGACCTTATTTTTGAAGCAGGAAATGAATATCGCCGTTTTGAGATGGTAACGACGAAGTATAAAGGAATGAGAGTAGCCGAACTGCGTTATTATGATCCGTATTTTAATGTGACGCTTTTTCCGGATTTCCCGAGAGCCGGGAAAAATTATCTCTATGACCAAACTCAAAATGGGCGGTTTACGATCCGCGAGAGCGATGCGGTTGATAGTGACCTTGAAGCAGATTATTTTATAGTTCACTTTTCTTTGGATTACGATAAACCGTTATCAGATGGCAATATTTATTTGGAGGGAGAGTTTACGCATGACCTATTTAATGATCGGAGTCAAATGATATATAATCCGGATACTCGCCGATATGAAAAAACTCTGTTTTTAAAACAAGGAGCATATAATTATCAATACCTCTATTTACCTTTCGGACAGATGAAGGCGACTCCTTCTCTTATTGAAGGGAATTATGTGGATACTAAAAATGAATATTTGATTAAGGTTTATCATCGAGTACAAGGAGAACGGTATGACCGTTTGATCGGGATAGGGCGTTGTATTCTTTAATGGCGTTTAAAGTTCGGTTATGTGTTTATTGCATAGAATATTTAAAGAAAGATATCAATTGTCTGAAGATAATGTTTCTCTTCTTTTTGAGAATATGGAGCAAATTACATTTTCTAAAAGAGATATTATACAGAAAGAGGGACGGCTGAGCTTCTATCTTTATTTTGTGGAAAGAGGTATTGTGCGCAGTTTTATATCAAGAGAAAACAAAGATGTGACGATATATATAGTTGCGGAAGGAGATACTCCTCTGGATTCGGTGGGACTGACTGAAATTTTGAACTCCAAATTCTCGATAGAGGCTATTGAAGATGTTGTTCTTTGGAGAATACATAAAAAACAATTAAAAAGTTTGTGTAGCAATTCTGTAGTTTTTGCTAATTTTTGTAGGCAATTATTGGAGACTCAGATGAGGGAAATCGAAGTTTATTGGACTGAATATTACTGGATGGACAAGAAGGAACAGTATAAGCTTATGCTGAAACGGCAACCTGAAATTTTTCAACGGATTTCACTGAAAGATATAGCTTCTTATTTAAATGTTACTCCACAATCGTTGAGTAGAATTAGAACCTTGATCGATTAATTATCTTATGGTAAATACTTCATATTAGATACGTGTTATTTTTGTCTCCGAAAATTTAAATTTGGAGAATAAGATGATGAAAGGTTATTTATTTTTAATTATTGCGATTATTTTAGAAACGATAGGAACATTTTTACTTAAAGTATCCGACCAATTTACAAAATTGTTTCCATCTCTCGGTGCGATAATAGCTTATATCGGGTGTTTTTATATTTTGAGTTTATCCCTTAAAACGATTCCGATAGGTATTGCTTATGGAATTTGGGCAGGGGCAGGTATCGTGTTGGTTATGCTTGTCGGTTTTTGTTTTTTTAAACAGATTCCGGATTTTGCGGCAGTATTGAGAACGATACTTATTATTTCCGGAATAGTAGTTATTAATGTTTTTTCAAAAATGGGGATTCATTAAATTTGTTTTGAATCTGTTTAGACTAGTTCTTAGCTATAATATTATTGCTAAATTGTTTTTTTGACATAATAAACCATTTTATTCTTTTTTAGTCTGTATTTAATGTGAATGTAATTCGTTGATTAACCTGTTTCGAATTATTTTGAAACAGTTCTTATTTATTCTGCGAAAGTACAGAAAGATACTATATTTCATTGTGGCTATTATTTTGTCTAACTATTAAATATAAATTTATGGGTTCATCAAAACTTTCTTCGGAGACAGAAAGAATTGTCTTTCTCGATTATTTACGAGTATTTGCCATGTTTTTGGTATTTGGCGTTCATGCATCGGAAAGTGTTTATTCCGATGGTACGTTAAATTTTTTATTTAAAAATGAAACTGATAGACTCAGTGTTTCATTTATGAGTAGTTTTTCTCGTTATGGAGTAGATTTGTATGTGATGGCATCCGCGTTTCTTTTATTACCGCTTAAAACAGACAGTAAAACATTTTTTAAACGGCGTTTTACTCGGGTTGTCATCCCTTTTGTTTTTTGGTTATTGATGTATGCGTTTTTGCCCTGTTTATGGGGTGCATGTGATGTTGCGCAATTGAAGGATTATCTCGTACAATTATGTGTAAACACGATTCCGCCAGCTAACCATTTGTGGTTTATATATATGCTTATCGGTCTTTACATGTTGATGCCAATCTTGTCTCCGTGGCTTAAACAGGTGAGCCGTAGAGGAGAAGAATGTTTTCTGTTAGTATGGTTATTAACGACGGTGATTTCTTTTATTCATGACCGTTTTGGCTATATGTATGGAGAGATGCCCGGATATCCTTACGGAATGTTCTATTACTTTTCCGGATTTATCGGATTTTTGGTATTAGCTCATTATATCCGTAATTATGTGAACTGGTCGATGAAAAAGACTCTGATTATTTCTATCCCGTTATTTTTAGCTGGTTATGCTATGTGTGTATATTCTTTTTATAACCGTTCGTTTTATGTTGATTGTGTCGAAGATTTGGAACATGGCTGGGATAATACCGGTATGGCAACAGTTATGATGGCTATCGGGGCATTTATGTTAATTAAAAAGATTACATATTCCAAAGGATTTCTTTATAAGTTGGTAAAAGATATTTCTCTTAAAAGTTACGGTATGTATTTGGTGCATATGATGTTTCTTCCGTTTATATATGCTTATTTAAGTTCTGTGTTACCAACTCCTTGGACGATATTTCTGTCGGTTTTAATTACTTATGTTGTAAGTTATTTAGCTGTAAAAATAATTTCATTTATTCCAAATAGTAAATATATTATTGGGTAAACGAGAAATGGGAGGGACAAGATCGTTCCTCTCTCTTTTTTTATGATAATCATTTTTGCTTTTTTTGATATAAAAAATAATATTTTTTGTAATAATAGGTATAATAGATAATTTGGGTATAGATAAAAGAAAGATAATCAAAAGAGTGACATAATTTGCTAAAACCTGAGGACGAGTAAATTAATTACGGAAAAAATTCTTTATATTATATATGTTTTATAACAGAATTGTTATCTTTGCACACAAATTAAAAAATCTATTTATTACAACATGGCGAATGTGATAAAGTTAAAAAAAGGCTTGGATATACCTTTGGAAGGAAAGCCGGTCAAAGAGGTCGTTGATGCTCCGAGAAGCGAGTATTATGCTCTTATTCCGGATGACTTTCACGGGGTAATTCCTAAGGTAATTGTGAAAGCCGGTGATCATGTAGATGCGGGAACACCGTTGATGTATGATAAAAATCGCCCGGAAGTGAAGTTTGTTTCTCCAGTAAGCGGAGAAGTCGTAGCAATAAACCGGGGAGAACGACGTAAAGTGTTGGATATAACGATAAAGTCTGATAATGAACAGACTTATGTCGATTTTGGAAAAGTTGATTTGACGAAACTCTCGGGAGAACAAGTGAAAGAATTTGTTCTCAATGCCGGATTGTTTCCGTTCATTAAGCAGCGTCCTTATGATATAATCGCCAATCCGGAAGTATCTCCTCGTGATATTTTTGTTTCGGCTTGGGATTCTGCCCCTTTAGCCCCTGACTTTGCTTTTGTATCGAAGGGTGAAGAGAAAAATTTTCAAGCAGGATTGGACGCATTGAAGAAGATGACGGCAGGAAAGGTTTATGTAGGTATGTCAGTTCAAAATACGGTTGATATATCTGGGGTAGAAACTGTTCTCTTTGAAGGACCGCATCCTGCCGGGAATGTTGGAGTACAGATTCAGCATATTGCACCTATCAACAAAGGTGAAGTCGTTTGGACACTAAGTGCTTTTGACGTATTGTTGATAGGTCGGTTTTTTAATACCGGGAAAGTCGATTTTTCCCGAATCGTTGCCGTGACGGGATCGGAGATTGTTAAACCGATATATGTGCGTACTGTTGCCGGAGCTCGCTTAGACAGTATATTGGGAAATAACGTCAAAAAAAGTAATTATAATCAACGTTTTATAAGCGGGAATGTCCTTACGGGAGTAAAGGTCGATCCAATGGGGTATTTACGAATGCCTCATAGCCAGTTGACCGTTATACCTGAAGGCGATGATTGTAATGAATTTTTCGGATGGGCGACTCCCGGACTTGATAAATATAGTGTAAGCCACAGTTATTTTACATGGTTGTTGGGACGAAAAAAAGAGTATGCTTTGGATGCTCGTCTGCATGGTGGTGAACGGGCTATTATTATGTCGGGGGAGTATGATAAGGTGTTCCCGATGGATATTTTACCGGAGTTTCTGATTAAGGCGGTTATTGCTTTTGATATTGATAAAATGGAAAATCTTGGTATTTATGAGGTTGCTCCCGAAGATTTTGCATTATGTGAATTTGTTGACACATCGAAACTCGAAATTCAGAAAATTATCCGTAACGGACTCGATCAGTTAATGAAAGAGATGAATTAAGCAGACATAAACCTATTTAAATAAAACTCACATTGAAAGCTTTAAGAAATTATATCAATAGAATTAAACCTAATTTTGAACCGGGCGGGAAGTTTTCGATGTTTCAATCTGTCTTTGAAGGGTTTGAAACATTCCTTTTTGTCCCGAATACAACGTCAAAATCAGGTGTGCATATTCATGACAGCATCGATACGAAACGTACCATGACTGTAGTGATTATTGCTTTACTTCCGGCTCTGTTATTCGGAATGTATAATGTCGGTTATCAACATTATTTGGCGATAGGAGAGTTAGCTCAGACCGGATTTTGGATGACTTTCCTTTTCGGATTTTTAGCCGTACTTCCTAAGATTATCGTTTCTTATGTCGTCGGATTAGGAATCGAATTTGCGGTAGCACAAATGCGAGGACATGAAATTCAGGAAGGTTTTTTGGTTTCGGGGATTCTTATTCCGATGATTGTTCCTATCGACACTCCATTATGGATGATTGCAGTCGCTACGGCTTTTGCAGTTATTTTTGCTAAGGAAGTGTTCGGCGGAACAGGAATGAATGTATTTAATGTTGCTTTGATTACCCGGGCATTCCTTTTCTTCGCTTATCCTTCCAAGATGTCAGGTGATTCTGTTTTTGTTCGTATTTCCGATACATTCGGTTTAGGAGCTGGTCAAGTTGTAGAGGGTTTTTCCGGAGCAACTCCGTTGGGGCAGGTTGCAACATATACGGCGGCCAATGGTGATCTTACGTTAGTGAATATTTTGGGAGAAAAAATTTCTACTTTAGATTCTTTTTTAGGCCTTATTCCCGGTTCTATCGGAGAGACTTCTACGTTGGCTATTTTGATCGGTGCGGCGATTCTTCTTTTTACAGGAATAGCCAATTGGCGGATCATGTTTTCTGTTTTTGTAGGAGGCTTGTTTATGGGATATATTGCGAATCTTTTTGCTTCACCGACATATCCCGGCTCATTCCTTTCTCCATCGGATCAGATTTGTCTCGGCGGATTTGCTTTTGCTGCTGTGTTTATGGCTACCGATCCGGTAACAGGAGCACGTACGACATTAGGAAAATATATATACGGTTTTTTGATCGGGGTTATTGCTATAATTATTCGTGTATATAATAACGGTTATCCAGAAGGAGCTATGTTGGCAGTATTGCTGATGAATGTTTTCGCTCCTTTGATTGATTATTTCGTTGTGGAAGCGAATATGAAAAAGAGATTGAAAAGAGCTAAAACTAACGCATAAAAAAGAGAATCATGAACAAGCAGAGTAATGTATATACAATAATATATGCTTCGGTGATGGTGATCGTTGTTGCCGCCGTATTAGCTTATACAGCTTTATTGCTGAAAGAACCGCAGACTAAAAATGTGGAAATTGATAAAATGAAACAGATCTTGAGTTCGGTGAATATTGCATCCGATGCGACAAATGCTCAGGAACTGTATAAAAAGTATATAGTAAACACGTATGTCATCAATGCCGATGGAGAAAAAATCGATGGAGTAAATGCATTTGACGTAAATACGGCTAATCAGGTGAAAAAAGCCTCATCGGATAGAGAGTTGCCGGTTTTTGTCTGTAGATTGGAAGATGGTTCTGAAAAATATGTTATTCCGATGAATGGCGCTGGATTGTGGGGGCCTATCTGGGGATATGTTTCTGTCGATAAAGATGGAAATACCATTTATGGAGCTTATTTTGCACATCAGGGCGAAACTCCGGGATTGGGCGCTGAGATTGAGAAACCTATGTTTTCAGATCAGTATAAAGGTAAGCATTTATTTATTGACGGTGAATTTAAGTCGATTGCTGTAGAGAAAAAAGGACAGAAACCTGTCGATGGGGCTGAATATGTAGATGCTATCTCCGGGGGAACGATTACGAGTAAAGGTGTACAAGATATGATGAAAAATAGTCTTGAACCATATCAGAATTTTTTTAAGTCATTAAAATAAGTGGAGAAATAGATATGTTATCCAAGAAAAATAAAGAAATCCTTTTAGGTCCGCTCTCCAAAAATAACCCGGTCATAGTACAGATATTGGGTATCTGTTCGGCTTTGGCTGTAACGGCAAAATTGGAGCCGGCTTTTGTTATGGCAATTTCTGTAACGGCTGTTGTCGCTTTTGCTAATGTGATAATTTCGTTGTTACGCAATACGATTCCTAACAGCATTCGTATTATTGTTCAATTGGTTGTTGTCGCTGCGTTGGTGATCATTGTCGATCAGGTGTTGAAAGCTTATGCTTATGATGTAAGCAAGCAGCTTTCGGTGTTTGTAGGATTAATTATAACCAACTGTATATTGATGGGGCGTCTTGAGGCATTTGCGTTGGGGCATGGCCCGTGGGAATCTTTTCTTGACGGAATAGGCAATGGTATCGGTTACGGACTGATCCTTGTTATTGTGGCTTTTTTTCGTGAGTTGTTAGGTTCTGGTACTCTCTGGGGCTATCAAGTCGTTCCTGACATATTTTATAAATGGGGTTATGAAAATAACGGGTTGATGATATTACCTCCGATGGCATTGATTACGGTAGCATGTATTATTTGGATACATCGTTCCCGAAATAAAGATTTGCAGGAGAAGTAACACATAATTAATGCAGTAGAAAATGGAAAATTTGAATTTATTTATTCGGTCTATATTCATAGACAATATGATATTCGCCTACTTTTTAGGTATGTGTTCTTATCTGGCGGTTTCTAAAAATGTGAAAACGGCGATAGGTTTGGGTATTGCGGTGACATTTGTTTTGGCAATTACCCTTCCTGTGAATTATTTGCTTGAAAACTATATATTGAAATCGGGTGCTCTTTCTTGGTTGGGAGAGGAGTATAAAGGTGTTGATCTGAGTTTCTTAAGCTTAATTTTGTTTATTGCTGTTATTGCCTCTATGGTACAGTTGGTAGAAATGGTAGTTGAGAAATACTCTCCCTCTCTATATGCTTCGCTAGGTATATTTTTACCTTTAATTGCCGTAAATTGCGCGATTCTTGGAGGATCGTTATTTATGCAACAGCGTGAATTTCCGAATGTAGGTACAGCTACCGTGTATGGTATCGGTTCGGGTATCGGTTGGATGCTTGCAATTGTAGGAATTGCAGCAATTCGTGAAAAACTGGCATATTCGAATGTTCCGGCTCCTCTTCGGGGTATTGGTATTACTTTTATTATAACCGGACTAATGGGGATTGCTTTCATGAGTTTTCTGGGGATTAAACTTTAATTGTATTCTAAAATTATAAACGATGATCGAATTAATGATGAGTAATCTCACTATATTGGCAGCAGTTGTAATCTTTTTAATATTGACTCTTTTGCTTGTTGCAATATTATTGCTTGCCAAAGCTAAGTTGACTCCTTCCGGAGAATTGAAGATACGTATTAACGGGGAGCGGGAGGTGATTACTTCTGCCGGTTCTACGCTGTTATCTTCTTTGGCTGCGAATAAGATATTTTTACCTTCTGCTTGCGGCGGTGGTGGAAGTTGTGGCATGTGTCGCTGTCAGGTAGAAGAAGGCGGTGGCGAAATTCTTCCTACAGAGGTGGGCTTTTTTACCCGAAAACAGATTAAAGATCATTATCGCTTGGCATGTCAAGTAAAAGTGAAAAATGATTTGGAAATAAAAATACCGCAATCAATATTGGGTATTAAGAAATGGGAATGTGAAGTCGTTTCGAATAACAATGTGGCATCCTTTATTAAGGAGTTTGTCGTTCGTCTGCCTGAAGGAGAAACATTGAATTTTCAGCCCGGTAGTTATATTCAGATTGATGTTCCTAAATACGATATTAAGTTTGCGGATATGGATATTGATGACAAATATCGTGATGAATGGGATAAATTTAAGATGTGGGGATTAGTTTGTAAAAATGATGAGGAAACTTATCGGGCTTATTCTATGGCGAATCATCCGGCAGAAGGAAATATCGTTATGCTGAATATTCGTATTGCGACACCGCCGTTCGATCGAAATACCGGGACATGGGCGGCTGGTATTAAACCGGGTATCTGTTCTTCTTACATCTTTTCGCGTAAACCCGGAGATAAAGTTACGGTTTCAGGACCTTATGGCGAATTTCATATTTTGAATACAAAGAGAGAAATGTTGTATATAGGTGGAGGAGCTGGTATGGCGCCATTGCGTTCGCATTTGCTGCATCTGTTTAAGACATTGAAGACAACGGATCGCAAGATATCATATTGGTATGGAGCTCGTTCTCGCCGTGAGATTTTCTATGAAGAAGATTTTAGAGCTATCGAACGCGATTTCCCGAACTTCTCTTTCCATATCGCTTTGTCCGACCCTCAGCCTGAAGACAATTGGACAGGGTATACTGGTTTTATTCATCAGGTTATTTATGATCATTATTTGAAAGATCATGATGCTCCTGAAGATATTGAATATTACATGTGTGGTCCTGGACCTATGGCTAATGCTGTGAAAAAAATGTTATGGGATTTAGGAGTTCCTCGAGAAATGTTGATGTATGATGATTTTGGTGCGTAATTGTAAATGAAATATATCAGATACCCGGAGGTTTGCTTCGGGTATTTTTTTGTGTTTGTTTTATGGTTGTTAAATTCGAATTTTGACCGAATAGGGGAATAATAAATATGATAGACAAAGGAGTTATTTAAAAAGTCGGAAAGTCCCTTTTTGTTATTTATACTTTAAAAGTAAAAGGCGTGAAATCATCCTTATGCTTTAATAGAAAAAATAACCTCAGGTTTATTGAATGATATTTTATTAAAGACTTGCAAATTGTATGTTAAGAAGCAAAGAGCAGAGGAATAGCCCCTTATTAAGTCTACACACGGACAAAGTTTGAGAAAAATCCATGTGAATAGTCAGTTCTCTTTTCGATAAGGGATAAAAAGGGTGTGTGATGGTATTGAACTTATGCCAATAGATTCGAAAATTGTATTAACAGTATTGCAACCAAACGACACTCCTGCCCCTTTCAATAAGAGAACTTACTGATAACCGTCAACAACATTGTTATAGGCTGTAAGAAAACGCAAAAATAATCCGATAACGTTTTTCTTATTAAAAAATTTAAACTGACTCTAAGAAGATATTGCCTTGTCGAAGACTATTTTTTCACTTGTAATGCAGATAATATTTTAGAAAAAATCTCAGTATTGTCCTGTACTCCTCTGAATAATTGAGCTTGTGGCCCGTATGCATATACCGGAACCATAATAGGACTATGTCCGCTGGTTGCGAAATGAGCTTTAATAGATCCTTTTTCTATGTTTCCATTACTTAAAGACATGCCACCGGTTTCATGATCTGCTGTAATGATAACTAAAGTTTCTCCATTTTTATCGGCGAACTTTAAAGCTTCTTCTACAGCTTTATCAAAATCGAGAACTTCTCGGATCACATTTTCAATAACATTATTATGACTTGCCCAGTCGATTTGTGCTCCCTCTACCATCAGGAAAAATCCTTTTTTTGATTTGTTAGATAAGAATTTGATAGCTTGGGCCGTTGTTTCTTTAAGATAGTTCGGGTTACGGCCTTCGCTGATGAATTTGGCATTCATGTCATCACATATCAAGGCGATTTTTTCTGCTTCCATTGATAAGGGTAGATTTTTATAATCATGCAGTACTTTAAAATTTTTCTTTTTTAGTGCGTCTAATTTTTCTGTATTGTTTTTTTCAAAATCTTTTACACTACTTCCGGCAATGAATAATGCTTTAGTATTGACCAAATCTTCTAATATCTCTTTAGTCATATTTCGCTTGATCTGATGTGCGTAAAATGCCGATGGCGTAGCACCTGTTATTTTATCGGTAGTTACAATTCCTGTTGCATATCCGAGAGGGGACAAAATTTCTGTCATGTTCGGTAACTTATTGCCTAAAGAATCTACACCAATACATCCGTTTTTAGTTTTTTCCCCTGTTGCGTATGCTGTTCCTGAAGCTGCAGAATCAGTAATGAAATCACTGAGAGAGAATGTTTTTATTAAACCGATGTTTTTCAAATTAAAGATTGTTAATGTATTGTGATTTGCATACATTCCGGCCGATGCTTGAGCTAATCCCATGCCGTCTCCTATCAGTAAAATTACATTTTTAACAGGTTTATTTAAACCGTCATTTTTATAATTGGGTTTATAATCTGTGTGAAATTCCGTATTTTGGTATGAAGAAGGAGCTTTTGTCTTTTCTTTATTTTGTGAGAAAGCTACGGTTACACAAAAAAAGACAAATAAAAAAGAGAAAATTTTGTTTTTCATAATGGATTAACTAAAAGTGTTTATTTTAATTTTGATGTAAGCAAAGTTAATAAGTAAAAAACAAGTTTGTTATTAACGCGCTGTTAATTATTTACTACAAATGGATTAAATTATACATTCACAACGTTGGGGAATCGTTGGTTATGTGTTAGAAAAAAGAAGATAATATCTTATCTTTTGTTATATTTGTGTACTTATTTAAAAGATTGGTAAATTAAGATAGATTCATGAACCGAAAAATATTCTTTTCTCTATTAGTCGGTGTTTCGGTAATAGCCGAGACCGCTTTTGCTCAGATTTCCGGAGGTATAGATGATGCAATGATGCAAGGAATAAAAAACGCTTATAAAAATACATCGGCAGACAAGGCTATACGTAATGCATTAAATGCTAATAGCATACAGAAGTTGGCTGTAAGTGCGGATCAGAAGGATGTTATAGATGGATATTTTTCTGATCGGGTATATTCCCGTGGAGTTACTGATCAAAAAGCATCGGGGCGGTGTTGGCTATTTACCGGATTGAATGTATTTCGGGCGAAGATGATAGATAAATATAAATTACCGGAATTTGAGTTTTCCCAGAATTATAATTTTTTTTACGATCAGTTGGAGAAGGCTAATTTGTTTCTTCAAGGAGTTATCGATACACGTCAGAAGCCGATGTCTGATCAAATGGTCGAATGGTTGTTTAAGAATCCGTTGAGTGATGGAGGACAGTTTACCGGAATATCTGATATTATAGGTAAATATGGAGTTGTTCCGAAAGAAGTTATGAATGAAACATTTGCCAGCAATAATACTTCGCAAATGGCTTCTCTGCTGAAACTTAAATTACGGGAATATGGTTTGCAACTTCGTGAATTACCTGTTCAGACAGATATGGAGGATATAAAAAGAATAAAAACTGAGATGTTGGGCACTGTGTATCGAATGTTAGTGTTAAATCTCGGAGAACCGCCGCTTGAGTTTACTTGGACAAGAAAAGATATAAATGGAAAACCGGTGGAGACTAAACAATATACGCCGAAGTCATTTTATAATGAATATATAGGAAAAGATTTGACAAACGGTTATGTTATGTTAATGAATGACCCGACACGGGAATATTATAAGTTGTATGAAATAGATTATGACCGTCACATGTATGATGGTTATAATTGGAGATATGTAAATCTTCCAGTAGAAGATATAAAGAAAATGGCGATAGCATCTATAAAAGATAGTACGGCAATGTATTTTTCTTGTGATGTGACAAAGTTTTTAAATCGGGATAAAGGAACTTTGGATTTGAATAATTATGATTATGAATCATTGATGGGTACTACTTTCGGAATGAATAAAAAACAGCGTGTGCAATCTTTTGCGAGCGGCTCTTCACATGCGATGACTTTAGTTGCCGTAGATCTGGATGATTCGGGTAACCCGATAAAATGGTTATTGGAAAATAGTTGGGGGGCAACTACTGGATATAAAGGACATTTGATAATGACTGATCGTTGGTTTGATGAGTATATGTTCCGCCTTGTTGTAGAAAAAAAATATGTTCCTAAGAAAATATTGAATATTCTGAGTCAAACTCCGGTACGTTTACCAGCTTGGGATCCGATGTTTGCTCCAGAAAAGTAATGAACTGTGTGAATATGGATACGATTCGTTGGGGAATTATAGGTTGTGGAGATGTCTGTGAAAAGAAAAGCGGACCGGCATTTTATAAAATAGAGCATTCTGAGCTGAACGCTGTAATGAGGCGGGATGCTGTAAAGGTCAAGGATTTTGCTCTCAGGCATCATGTTCAGAAATATTATACCGATGTTCAGGATATAATTTCTGATCCGGATATAGATGCGATATATGTCGCTACACCGCCGAATACGCATAAAGAATATTCTATAAAGGCAATGCGTGCAGGCAAGCCCGTGTATGTGGAGAAACCGATGGCGATGAGTTATGAAGAATGCCGTGAAATGATCGTGGTCGCTCGAGAAACCGGACAAAAGCTTTTTCCTGCGTTTTATCGTCGTGCATTACCATATTTTATTCAAATAAAGTCTTTATTAGAAAAGCAAGCTATCGGGGATATTCTTTTGGTTACAGTTTCTCTTAATAAGACTCCGTTAGAGTCGGATCTCATTCCGGATAAACACTCTTGGCGAGTAGATCGGCAAATTGCAGGTGAAGGATATTTTTATGATCTGGCTCCTCATACGTTCGATATTCTCGATTTTCTTTTGGGGGAGATTGTGGATGCAAAAGGTTTCTCCGCTAATCTTGCCGGTTTTTATGATGTGAAAGATACTTTTTCTGCTTCTTTTTATTTTAAGTCGGGAATAATAGGTTCAGGGCATTGGTGCTTTGCCGTTGCCTCGAATATGGAACGGGATATAGTAGAAATCATCGGTACGAAAGGGAAAATTGTTTTTGCAACATTTTCTTTTGCACCTATACGGTTAGAAACAGATTCTGGTGCCAAAATTTTTGAGTTTATTCTTCCGGAGCATATCGAACAACCTTTGATTCAGAAAGTTGTAGATGAATTAAGGGGAGTCGGTAGTTCTCCTTCGACAGATGAAAGCGGAGCACGTACCGCTAGGGTGATGGATTGGATTTTAAAAGGAAAATGATGTCCTGATTAAAAGATCGGGACTATTGTTTTTTCTGTACTATTATCGTTTGACAATAAGTATAAATACGGTTGAGAAGTTGCTGAAAGATATATGCGATTAAAATACTTGTCAACAAATATAAGATTCCGATTGGTACTCCTAGATTTTGTTCTACGATTTTTTCTTCACCAATTAGGCCGAAAAAAGCTCCTCGTATAAACGAATGGATAGCAAACAGGTAAAAAGATATTTTACCCATAAATTCCCAAAATGATTTGATCGGAAAGTTTCGGAAAAGGGGAATGAATGCTAAAGGGAACAAAAGAGATGAAAATAACCAAAAATACGCATTGACATTACTACATAAAAATAGTATCATTAATATAATGGGAATTGAAGGTTTGCATGTAGTAACGGGTTTTTTAGCATAATAAATGCCTAAACAGAATATCGGTAACCATCCTATGCTATTGTATCGTAAGCGGAATAAAATATTTTCCCATCCCCAAAATATAGTTATTGCTTGTATAAACAATGCCGATAAACTTATTATAAGCAGAAACCGGTTACTTTTTTTATGTAATAAGAAAATATATATAATATATAATTGGAGTATAGCTCCGAAAAACCACCATGGACCGCTAACGACAAATTCTTTACCGGGAATCAATGTTTGTGTGAATGTTATAATGGATAAATATTCTCCGATGTGATCGGTCAGCGTTTCCCATAGGCCATTCCCATATTTTATCATTTTGACGAGTACAGAGAGCGGTATTAGCGGTATTATGACTTTCCAGAAACGTAATATTCTTTTCCAGATGAAATGTATTTTCTCTATATTGGAAAATTCTTTAGACGAATATTTTATCGTTAATCCATATCCGCTGAGAAATATAAATAAAGCGACTCCGTAATGTCCGAAAAAAGAAAAAAAGTCGGTGAAAAGGGAAGTGATGCTTATCGGGGAAAAGGAATCTATAACGGATTTAAGGTAATAATTGGTATTTTCGATGTTGAAAAAAAATTCATTTTCAATAGGGGCTTGGGGTAATACATGATAAAAGTTATGTAAAACAATCAAAAGAATAGCCATTCCTTTGAATCGATTTGTGTCGTTGTATGATATAGGAGAAATAAGCATTTGTAATTTGTTATAAAGGCTAAGAAAAGAAAAGCATGAAAAACTGTTTTTTCATGCTCTTAATAGAAGTGACCCCGACAGGACTCAAACCTGTGACCTTCAGAACCGGAATCTGACGTTCTATTCACTAAACTACGGGGCCAAATGCGTGGCAAAAGTAAGAAATATTTGTAGCTTTGCAAAAAGTTTTCACGAAAAGTTTTTAATGCCTATGGATGTTCGTATAGAGAAAAGTTGGAAAGACCGGTTACAGAATGAATTTGATAAACCGTACTTCGAGCAACTTACTGATTTTGTTCGTCGAGAGTATAGAACTTCAACTGTATATCCTCCTGGAAATCAAATGTTCAGAGCTTTTGATATCTGTCCTTTTGATAAGGTAAAAGTTGTTATTTTAGGGCAAGATCCTTATCATGAACCGCGTCAGGCGCATGGGTTATGTTTTTCGGTGAACGATGGTATTCCTTTTCCGCCTTCTCTTCTCAATATTTTTAAAGAGATTGAGTCTGATCTTGGTATTCCTATGCCCAAAAGCGGAGATTTGACTCGTTGGGCTGATCAAGGTGTTTTGCTTTTAAATGCAACGTTAACAGTGAGAGCACATCAAGCAGGCTCTCATCAGAATAAGGGTTGGGAGCAGTTTACGGATGCCGTTATTCATCGATTGGCAGAAGAGCGAGAACACCTTGTCTTTATTTTGTGGGGATCATATGCACAACGTAAAGGGGATTTTATCGATCGTTCGAAGCATTTGGTTTTAAAATCTCCTCACCCGTCTCCTTTGTCTGCGCATAGAGGCTTTTTCGGTAATGGGCATTTTAGTAAGGCAAATGCATACCTAAAAGAGCATGGAATAGAGCCTATTCAATGGTAATAAAAATGGGAGAGATGGATATAAATATAGAAGAAAGGGTGCAGAAGGCCGTAGATCTTTTTAAGAGCGGGTATAATTGTTCTCAATCGGTTTTTCTCGCTTACAATGATCTTTTTGCTATCGAAGATACTTTGGCTGCTACATTGTTAGCTCCATTGGGTGGAGGTATGGGACGTCTGAGAGAGGTTTGCGGTGCTGTTTCGGCATCTTTTATGATAATCGGTCTTAAATATCCTGCGAATGATCCGAATGATAAGCCTGCAAAGACCCGTAATTATACTGCAGTTCAGGAACTGGCTGCTGAGTTCAGGAAGAAAAACGGATCGATTGTTTGTCGGGAGTTGTTGGGTTTAGTTCGAAAACAGGATGATCCTGAGCCTTCAGATCGCACGGAAGCGTATTATAAGCGTCGTCCTTGTGCCGATTATGTGGCAGTTGCAGCGCGTATTGTCGGGGAAAAATTGAAGAGTGAATAGCAGATATAATTAGAGAATAAATGCACCAGGAGTTATAAAGTTACATTATTGCCCTTGGTGCATTTTTATTATTATAGATTATTATGATGCTTATAGTCTTGTATTGATTTTTGATACTCTTTCCATGTATTATATTGTTCTTCGGTTAGTATCTTTTTAAGCTTTTTCTCTCTTTTCCGAGTCTCTTTTTTCAGTTTCTCAGGATTCTGTAGCGGTTGGGGATGGGGTCGCATCGGTACTTCATTAAAAAATTTTCTCATAGGGGGACGATCGGGAAATTTATCCTGATTTCTGTCAGGCATAGGAGGAGGCATTATTCCTTGTCTGTTTTTTCGTTGGACATCGATCGATTTTGCCTCTTTCAAATTTAGTTTGAATATTTTTTTGAATTGTTTTTCCGACAGTTGCAGAAGTTTGTCCATCTGTTCAGTCTTTTTCCTGGCTGTTAATTCAGGTGATAGTCGTTCTTGTGGAAAGCCTCTTTTTTCAAATGTTTGGGCTGCAATATCGGTTATGATATTACAGCAAAACAATCCGAATAAGGTAAATAGAATTTTGTGGTTCATCTTATTATATGTTTTGTGTTCGTCCGTGAAAATATTTCTCTTTAAGTGTTTCGACAACATAAATAGATGTAGACAGCTTTTTTATAGATAAAATGCTTGTTTGTTTTTTATATGATAAAGAAAAGGGGGCGACCCAAAAGATTTTTTTAGAGTTCGGTCTCTTTTTCTTTTATAGAAACAATAATCGGCTGCAACCTGAAAATTGCAACCGATTACTGTTTTTTCTTTGACAAATCGCCTTTTTGCGAGCTACATGCCGGTTATTGGCATCGGTATGAAGCAGAATTGACTACCTATATTGTAACATAGGCATGATTCCGCCCCATCATCCGCTTTGAAAGGATCGCAGAGTACTTTCTAAGGTTGTGTGCAAGCGCAACGAGGCCGAACTCAATCCTCACTTTCCTGTTTGACTTCAGCCGGAAACGCCTGAAGCCGTGATTGAACTTGATGTCCCCAAAGACGGACTCAGGTTCGATGGGCCTGTTACTTCGGTGCATCATACCGCGTTCGCTGGTGAGCAGTTCCCTTGCGCGCTTCTTGAAGGAATCGGACTGGTGGTTTACCTTTATGGTCCTACGGTCAATGACCGAACTGTAGCACATTCCCCTGAGCGGGCATCCCTTGCAGTTGACGGCTCTGTACACATCCACTTTCGACCTATAGCCGAGATCTGAAACGGAGTGCTGCGTGCCGCACCTCTCCATGTGCTGCCCCATCGGACACACATAGTAGTCCTCACAGGCGTTATAGTACATGTTCTGGACGAGGAAACCATTGTTGGCATGCCTGCGTTTGGTCTCGGCATGGAACATGTTGTACTTGACATAAGCATCTATCCCGTTACTCTCCATGTACGCATAGTTCGCTTCGTTGCCGTAGCCGGAGTCTGCCACGACCTCATTGCTCTGCGTCCCGTATCTCTCCCTGAAAGAGTCCAGGAAGGGTATCATCGTACCCCAGTCCGTGGGTCTCCAGTAAATGCCGTAGTTGGTTATGAACTGGTTCTCCGTCGCTATCTGAACGTTGTAACCGGGCTTAGTCTGGCCGTTGTTCATCGCATCCTCCTTCATCCTCATGAAAGTGGCGTCGGGATCAGTCTTGCTGTAGCTGTTCCTCTCACCCATGATTTCCAGATGCCTCTTGTACGACACCAGTTTCGGAAGAGACTCGTCCTTCACCTTTTCTACGCTCCTGCGCAGTTTCCTGTTGCTGATGCCCTGTTCGTCCATCTTCTGGAGTATCCTTTCTGTACGCGCCGAAAGGTCCTCCATGCTAGGCTCTTCCGCAGAACATTCTTCGTTTTCCTCCGCCAGGACCGACTCTGCAGCCTTCAGTAACGCGTCAACCTTGGCCTCCAGTTTCGCCTTGTTCTTCTCGATACTGCCCTTCCAAACGAAGGTGTACTTGTTCGCTACGGACTCTATCTTTGTGCCGTCTATGTACTGGACCTTCAGCGACACCACTCCTTCCTCGTTCATCATAATCACAGTTTGGCGGAACAATTCCTCAAAACGGCCGTCACACAGGCGCTCGCTACGGAAGCGGTTTATCGTACGGAAGTCCGGACGAGACATCCCCGAGAGCCACATGTAGTTCACGTTCTCGTGCAGCAGACGCTCCATCCTGCGCCCGGAGTAGACGTTGCACATATACGAATACACGATCACCTTGAGGAGCATCCGCGGATGGAAGCTGCTCGTGCCGCCGCCCTTGTAAGTCGACTCTATATCGGAGATATCAAGCCTGTCTATTATTGCGCTGACTGTTCTCACCGGATGGTTTTCAGGGATAAGTTCGCCCAATGACGGAGGAAAAAGAAGATTATCGTTCTGATTGTAGGATTTATGTATTATCTTTGCACCCATGGTAAATGATTGATTATCTTTTTGTTTCGCACCTTAAATATAATAAATCCTTACCACAAAAACAACGGTTATCTTCTTTATTTTCAAGATGATAACCGTTATTTTTTGTCTCTTAAGGGAATGCCGAAAGATAATGAAAAAGGGTGACCCGTTCAGTCGTTATTGACTTTTGGGTCACCCTCTTTTCCTTTATCACTTGTTTTTAACAGAATCAAATTGTGATACCGATAATTCCTTTATCGGAACTTTCAATGAAATTGATCAAATATTTGATTGCCGGACTTTCAGGAATCAATTCCTTGATTCTGAGAAGAGCATTCTCGAGGCTTGTGCCGCATTGGTATATTTGACGATATGCTTTTGCAATATCATCTACTATATTGTCCTTAAATCCTCCGGCTTTAGACATCAATACCGCATTGATTCCATAATAAGTAATCGGATTGTGAGCAGCGACAATAAAAGGAGGTACATCTTTGTTGGCACGGCAACTGTCCCGTAAAAGTGACCAGCTACCTACATGGCATCCGTGTTTCAGAATAACACCGCTTCCTAATATTGCTTTATCATCGAGTTTGCAATTTCCTGCGGTTTTAGTACCATTTCCTAAGATACAGTCATTCCCGATATAGGTATCATGGGCGATATGTACTCCTTCCAGTAGGAAGTTTCCATTACCAATAACAGTACTATCTCCTTTATTTGTTGCACGGTTGATAATGACTTTTTCCCGAATTGTATTATTGTCTCCGATGATCAAAAGAGTTTCATCACCTTTAAATTTGAAATCTTGTGGTGCAGCTCCGACGATTGCAGCTTGGTAAACGATATTGTTATTTCCCATACGAGTCCCGTCCAGAATGCTGGCATAAGGCATAATCGTACAATTGTCACCGATTTCTACATTTTTATCGATGTACGCAAACGGATGAATAGTGACATTTTTCCCGATTTTTGCGCTTGAATCGATATAAGCTAATGGACTAATCATATTACATGGAATTTAGGGTTAATTTATTCTGTTCGTCCTCCACCTAAGGCGTGGTATAAATTTACGACAGCTTGTATGCGTTGGAACTCATCCGATATTCCGGATAATTGGGCGCTTAACAATGATTGCTGTGCCGTAAGAACTTCTAGATAAGTAGAAGTCCCTAAAGTTAGCAATTGTTGTGTATATTCGACCGATTTTTCTAAGGAATTTATCTGTTTTTCCCGTTGGATGGTCTTCTCGTTAGCTGCTTGATATTGATAAAGGGCATTGCTGACTTCACTTCCTGCATTTAGTATGGATTGCTGGAAATTGAGAGCAGCTATCTCTTGTTGCGCTTTAGCTGTTTTCAGTTTTGCTAAGTTAGCGCCCCGATAAAATAAAGGTTGAGTCAAAGTTCCAAGAGCAGACATGATCATTTTGGGGACATCGAAAATCGGCATCCCTGTGACACTATTTGTCCATCCTAACGTTCCTGTTATAGATATTTGTGGATAGAAAGCCGATCGCGCTTGATTTGTACTGTAATAAGCTCCGGCCAAAGACATTTCTGCAGCTTTTACGTCTGGACGATTAGCTAATAATTGTATAGGAACTCCGGAATTAAGTACTTCGGGAAGTTTTTGTTCTTCTAATGTCCCTCTTTTGATTTTTTGCGGAGCTTCTTTAAGAACGAGAGAAAGGGAATTTTCTGTTTCTCTGATTTGTTGTTTCAAATCAGGTATTGAGGCTTTAATCATATAACTGTTAGCTTCGCTCTGTACGATTGCCGCCTCATTGACCATTCCGGCTTCTTTCATCGACCGCATGGTCTCGATACTTTTATCCCAGATGATAGAAGTTTCTTCAGTTATAGCCAATTGTTTGTCCAACATCAGTAATGTGTAGTAGCAGTTTGCGATTGTTGCTATTACCTGCGTTTGTACAGCCTGTTTGTAAGCTTTACTTTGTAATAAAGCTACTTTGGCACCTCGCTTTGAATTAAGAAGTTTCCCGAACAAGTCGACCTCCCAGCTTGCAGATATAGGGAGCGTATAAGTCCAGCTTCTTTTAGATCCTTCTAAATGGCTGACTCCTCCTTGTGGTGCAATTGCAAGAGAAGGAGCATAAGCCAGCCGTGCCGACATAAGTCCGGCTTCGGCTGCTTTTACATTTTGTATTGCACTTTGTAGATCAGTATTTTGCTCTAAACCTAATCGGATGAGAGCTTGTAATTGGGGATCGGTGAAGACTTGTTCCCAAGGTAAGTTGCCCATGTTGGTCGTATCCGAAGCGAGAGTATCGTTATCTGATACCGGATCTCGATACAACCCTTGTGTGTCCACTTCAGGACGATCATAGGATTTATATATGTGACAGCTACTCATCATGGCTGCCAGACATACAGTATATAAAATTATTTGTTTCTTCATTTTCTTTTCTTTAATGTGAAAACCTTTATTTGGTATATTGTTCAATCTCTGCCTCGATCTCGCTGTTATCCGTATCGTGCCATTCGATAGGTTTGAATTTTTCCTGTATTATTTCAAATATAACGAAAAGAGCAGGTACGATAAAGATCTGACAAACCATACCGATGAACATACCGCCTACAGCTCCTGTTCCCAGCGTACTGTTTCCATTTGCACCTACACCGTGAGCGAACATCATAGGAAGAAGCCCTATAACCATTGCCAAGGAGGTCATAAGAATAGGACGTAAACGGGCTGCTGCTCCTTGTATCGCAGAATCGACGATACTCATACCTGTTTTTCTACGGTCAAGAGCAAATTCAACGATAAGAATAGCATTCTTTGCCAACAATCCGACCAACATGATTAAAGCGATTTGCAGATAAATATTGTTTTCTACACTCATTATTTGGGCGAAAATAAAACTTCCCGCTAAACCGAACGGTATGGAAAGTATTACTGCCAACGGAAGAATATAACTTTCATATTGGGCACTCAATAGCAGATATACGAAAACAAGACATAAAGCAAAGATTATTACAGTCGTATTGGCTCCTGTGCTTTGTTCTTCCCTCGTTATACCAGAGAATTCGTATCCGTATCCGACAGGCAATGTTTCTGCGGCGACTTCTTCTATAACTTTGATTGCATCTCCTGAGCTGACTCCGGGAACAGGAGACCCGTTTACTTTCATAGAAGTGTACATGTTGAAACGTGTGATATTATCCGGACCGTATACTTTCTTTAATGTTACGAATTGAGTGATCGGAGCCATCTCATTACCATTGCGTACTTTAATACTGTTTAGTGTTTCCGGGCTGATGCGGCTTTGCGGATCGGCTTGGATCATAACACGGTATAGTTTACCGAAACGGTTGAAGTTTGAAGAATACAAACCTCCATAATATCCTTGTAATGTAGTGAGAATATCTCTCGGACTGATGCCGGCTTGCTTACATTTTGCCGCATCAATATCGATCATGTATTGGGGGAATACCGGACTAAATGCTGTTTGTGCTGCAGCAATTTCCGGACGGGCATTCAGCTTTGCTAAGAAATTTTGAGCGACTTCAAAGAAATCGTTCAAATCTCCTCCGGTTTTATCCTGTAAGTTGAGTTCGAAACCGCTACTTACTCCGTAACCCGGAATCATAGGAGGTGCGAAGAAAAGAATCTGTCCTTCATTAAATATTTGGGCAGACTTCCCATATAGCATTTTAATGATATTGTCCGAACTTTCTTCCGAGCTACGCTCTTTCCAATCTTTTAGTTTGACGATGATAGATCCGTAAGAATTACCTTGTCCGGCAACAAAGTTATATCCCGTAATTTGAGTTCGTCCTTTTACGGCCGGGATAGCAGCGATCATGCTGTCAACTTTTTGCATCATGGCATCAGTACGTTCCATAGATGTTCCGGGAGGCATAGATACCATAGCAAAGATTGTTCCTGTATCTTCGTTGGGTACTAGTCCTGTCGGGGTTGATCTCATCAAGAAAACTAATACTATAACGCTAAGGACTACCGTCCCTATAGATAGCCATTTATGATTTATAAAGAACGATGTCTGGCGTTTGTATTTTTTGAGTACGATGTCATATGCCGTGTTGAAAGAAGTGTGAAAACGGTCTATTAAACTCATTTTCTTTTCTCCTTCTTTCTGATGAGGTTTCAAAAACAAAGCACATAATGCCGGACTAAGAGTCAATGCATTGATAGCTGAGAACCCAATGGCTATAGCCATAGTCAATCCGAATTGGCGATAGAATGTACCGGATGTACCTCCCATGAAACTTACAGGGATAAATACGGACATCATTACCAATGTAATAGAAACGATAGCACCACCTAATTCACTCATGGCATCGATGGAAGCTTTACGGGATGATTTATATCCTTGGTCAAGTTTCGCATGGACGCCCTCGACGACGACTATTGCATCATCGACGACTATCGCAATGGCAAGCACCATAGCACATAGAGTCAACAAGTTCAAACTAAATCCGATCAGGTACAAAGCAAAGAATGTACCGATGAGGGCTACCGGGATAGCGATAGCCGGAATCAATGTAGAACGGAAGTCTTGTAAGAATATATATACTACGAAGAATACGAGAATAAATGCTTCGACTAATGTTTTGATAACCTCCTCGATAGAGGCGAAAAGGAAGTCATTGGCATTTAATAAGACTTCAGTTTTTATTCCTGACGGGAATTGTTTTTCCGCTTGAGCAAGATATGCTTCTATATCTTTGATGATTTGGGTTGCATTCGATCCTGCTGTTTGGAATATGATGGTGGTAACACCATTATGTCCGTTGACTTTGTTGTCAAACCCGTATGTTAATCGTCCAAGTTCAATTGTAGCAATGTCCTTTAATCGTAGAATTTCTCCGTTTTCAGTAGCTTTGATAACAATGTCTCCAAACTCTTCTTCGGTTTGTAAACGTCCTTTATATCGCATGACATATTGGAACGACTGATTTCCGTTTTCGCCGAATTGACCTGGTGCAGCTTCGATATTTTGTTCTGCTAAAGCAGCGGATACGTCGGTAGGCATCAATTTATATTGTGCCATAACATCTGGTTTCAACCAGATACGCATGGAATAGTCTGCACCCATCACCATTGCATCTCCGACACCGGGAATACGTTTTACTTCAGGTATGATATTAATGTTTGCATAGTTTTCGAGAAATTTTATATCATATCGATCATCTGTACTATAAATAGCAAATCCCAATAACATACTGGTTTGGCGTTTCTGTGTCGTCACACCGATTTGGGTAACTTCTGACGGCAAGAACCCTTGAGCTTTAGTAACGCGGTTTTGTACGTTTACGGCAGCCATATCCGGATCTGTTCCCTGATTGAAATAGACCTCGATGCTTGCTTCTCCGTTATTAGATGCCGTTGAGGTCATATACATCATATTCTCTACCCCGTTTATCTGTTCTTCCAGAGGTGCGATTACACTATTCAATACAGTTTGGGCATTAGCTCCGGTATAAGTTGCAGATACATGTACGGTAGGGGGGGCGATATCCGGATACTGTGTAATAGGTAAGGATACCAACCCTAATATTCCCAAAATGACTATCAAAATGGAAATAACCGTCGAAAGCACAGGGCGGTTTATAAATCTATCTAGCTTCATATCTTTATTATACTGTTTATGAATTTATTATTTATTTTTCCCGGCAGCTTGTGTTTGTGTCATCGCTTTCAGTTTGGCTGCAGCTTCTTCAGGTGAGATCGGTTTTATTTGAGCACCGTCTTTCAGGGTACCTGCACCTTCAAGAACAATTCTGTCTCCAGCTTTTAGTCCTGACGTTACTACAAAGTTTTTTCCGTCATCTACATTTAGGATTTTTATTTCCGTATTTTTTACGGTAGAATCATCTTGTACGATATATACAAATCGTTTATCTTGCATTTCGTATGTCGCGGCTTGAGGAACTAAAATGGCTGAATCAAGCTTTATCGGAACAAGTATATCTCCTGTATTTCCGCTACGAAGTAACTGGTCGGGGTTTGGGAATGCTGCACGCAAGTTGGAAGTCCCTGTTGACTGATCTATAATTCCGCTGATTGTGGCGATTTTTCCTTTTTTATTATATAAAGTTCCATCTGATAATTTTAGTTGAACTTCCGGAAGATTTTGTACCAGATTGTTTGCTCCATGTTCGCGTGCCAATTCGAGAATCTGCTTTTCGTTTAATGAGAAATAGGCAAACATCTCAGAGTTATCGGAAACGGTTGTTAATGGAGTTGCCGAACTGGGGCTTACCAAACTTCCTACACGTAGGGGAATTGTGCCGACAACACCGTTGGACGGACTGATTACCTTAGTATATGATAAATTTTGTTTGGCATTGATTAATTGGGCTTTTGCTTGTGCCAATGCTGCTTTTTGAGTAGCCAAAGTATTGAATGCCATCTGTTTGTCATAATCGCTGATAATGTTCTTTTTTGCCAGTTCCGCTTTGTTGTCTGCTGTTAGTTGGGCTGTGGCTACATTAGCTTCAGCAACTTTAACTGCTGCTTCGGCAACTTTAACTGCTTCTTCATATTGGACAGGATCTATAACGAATAGAAGTTGTCCTTTGTGAACAGTTGCACCTTCATCTACACAAAGTTGTGTAATGAATCCGCTGACATTAGGTCTGATTTCTATATCTTGACGACCTTTGATTGTTGCCGGATAGGAAGTATTCAGTTCTACTGATTCCGGTTGTAAAGTGGTGACTGGGTATTCTTTTACCATGTTAAACCCACTTTGTTGTTGTTTACCGCATGAAAAAAGTGACAAGCATATTGCTGTCGATAAAATTACTCGTTGTGATTGAATAATCATAGCTTTCCGAATTTTCATATTTGTCTTAATATTGATATATCTAATACCTATTTTTTAAAGAAGGAATAGAATGTATCTTGCCGTTACGGAATCAACTTCCCTACGAAAATTTACCAATCTTCTATACCTTAGAAATTCAAACAATCTAAATTTGGGTACAAATGTACCGTGATAAAAGGAATTGTGTTTTGATATATGTCAAAAATAATTCTTTTGAGATTGTAAATCTCGTTAAATGCTGTGTTAAATTAACAATTTTATCCTTTGGGAATTAACATATCAACTAAGTTTGATCAAAGCGGGTATTTTTCAGAACGTATTCTACTGATCGTTTCTTGGGTGATTCCTAAGAACGAGGCAATTTGTCCTAATGTAGCTCGTTGTAATAAACGAGGGTAACGCGTCACGACCCATTCATACCTTTCGCGGGCGCTTCTGCATTGTAAATTAATGATTCTTTCTTCCAGGAAATAGCTGTAATCGAGCAGAATGCGGTTTATACGTTGTGCTGTTGTAATATCTCTTATTTTTAAGGGCTGTGAAAATAAATTGATATTTATGGTTATTACATGAGAATCTTCGAGGAACTCGATGATTTTAGGCAGTTCGGGCTTATTGATTTGCGAATTGAGACAGAGGATCAAGTCTTGATCAAAAGCGAATGAAAAAGTAATTTCTTTCCCGTCTTTAAGATAAAAAACTCTGGCTCCGCCTTGGGAGATAATATATATATGCTCTTCGATCTCTTTTACACTGCTGATAATTTCTCCTTTTTTGTAGAAATTTTCCGATAATATAGATTTTAATTTCTCTTTGTCTTCTTGGGGTAAAACTGAAATCGATTCATTTAGGTAATCGATATTGTTATATTTTAACTCCATGTGCCGCATTTATTGATTGTTTGCAAATATAGAGAATATAAACGGTAAAGAATGTAAGTTCTTCTTAAAAACGTCTATAATATAAAAATCTGTAAAACTTTAATTTTCGGCGATAAAGACCGGCACATGAATTTGTGTTTCAGGTTCGAATCCGAACCAATAATTACCCGTTTTGTGTGGTAAGCGGCAAAGTTTTAGGGAATCTTTATATTTCCCTTGTAAAATATTCCATACAGACGGAGGATTTTGATGTTTTGTCATGACTTTTTCCGCAGGAGCTTTTTTTAAGGAAAGTCCGGCAATAATCCATGCAACAGATACGTGGACGGTATATTCGGGATATACCTGTTTGCAGAAATCATAAAGGAGCAGACCTCTTTTCTCTATACTTAAAGGCTTGTCTATTACATCGGAAGCGATAAGAAAGTTCAAAAAACTTTTTAAAAATCCGGATTCTGATAATATTAATTGGCATGTGATCTTTTGCCAGATAGGAGTGTTGTAGTAACCGTCGAGTAACCGGGATAATTGTCTTGCGTATTGTAATTCTTCGGCGGTTATTTCATTCGTTTCCAATACTTCGTATGGAGGATAAGGAGAATAGCGGATACCCCATTCTTCAGCTCTTTTTCGCATTTCTGTCCCGGGTAGGACTTTTAATGATTCGAGTTGAATTTCTCCGGCTCCGAAATGGGCGAGGACATGGATATCCTCGAATATTTGTTCTAATTTATATAGCGGAAGTCCGGCTATCAGATCGGCATGTGTTTCCATGTTGGTTAAAGAACATAAATATCTCAGCCCTTCGAGAGAGTGTTGTAAATCTCCTGATCGTCGGCTTTGCATAAGTACATTTTCATGCAAACTCTGTATTCCGGCTTCAAGGTGTAAACAACCTGTCGGCATATCTGCTAATGCGGTTTTCAGTTCGTTGGTCAGTAATGCCGGATGAATTTCGAGGTGGAATCGAATTTCCGGAAATTCCCGGAAAAGCTTCAATAATTCCAAAGCGCGTTTGTTGTTATAATTAAAAGTCCTGTCCAGTACCCTGACGTTTTTTATTTTATGTTGCTGTATTATTTGCAATCTCTTTCGGATTTGTTCTGTATTGATAGTGCGTACGGGTTTTTCCCCTCCGCTTACGCAGAAGGCGCAAGTGTTGAAACAGCCTCGGGTAGTTTCTAATTGTACGAACGGTTTTTCCCAATTAAAGAATTTACTTTCTTCGGGGGGAATCAGTTTTTCGAAATACTGTACGCGGGCTATTCCCTTATCTATATACTGTTTTTGGGAATCGAGAAAACAAATCCCCTCTATCATATTCCATTTTTCAGGTTTATCCCATATTTGTAGCCAAAGTGGGACGTTTTCTTCTCCTTCACCTCGAAATACACAATCAACAAATGGTGTTGAAAGTAAAAAATCTTTGTTATTTCCTAAAAATTCAGGTCCGCCTAGTATGACTTTGCTATTGGGCAGTAAAGCTTTAAGTCTGCAAATAATATGCAATAATATCTCTTTGTTAAATAGCCATGCGGTTGCTGCAATAATATCGGGTTTGCATTTTGCAGCGTTCTTTACGATCATGCCTATATTCTCATTGATAGTGCAAGATACGATTTCCCATTCGATATCCGGGTTACCCTTTATTTGTGCATGAATTGCCGGTAATGCCAGAGAAGCATGAGCGTAAGAACTGTTTAAATCTATCCAGAGAATTTTCATATTGCATGATAATTTTTTAATAGATTGCAAAGATATAAATAGCTAAACTATTTCATTGGATAATATGTTATAACGTTAAAGATTTTATAGATAAAAGTATGGATCTGTGTTCTTAAATTAATTGGTAGGTCAATGAAGTGGTTCACGTTTTCTTTATTTGCGATTTTTATGTTCGTAATTAGCAGTTGTAATCACCGACAATCTGCTTATAAGAGTTATGAAGATTATCCGGCTTATGTGGGGGATGATTTGGGAGTAACCGTAGCAGATGGCAAAACACGTTTTGTATTATGGACTCCTACAGCAGAAGCTGTCCAGATTAGGATATATGATAATGGAGAGAATGGAGATCCTGAGAGAATAATCACTATGGATAAAGATGTTGATACAGGAGTGTTTAGAGCGGTTGTCTCTGAGGAGCTTTATGGCAAATATTATACTTACCGGATATTAAAAGATGAAAAATGGCTTTCCGAGACTCCCGGAATTTGGGCAAAGGCTGTCGGGGTAAATGGCAACAGAGGGGCAATTATACGCATGCAAGATACAGATCCTGAAGGTTGGGATAAAGATATACGGCCACCGTTAAAAAACTTCACGGATATTATTTTATATGAGATGCATTATCGGGATTTCTCGATCGATTCGACATCCGGTATTAAAAATAAGGGTAAGTTTCTTGCTCTCACCGAGCGGGGAACTGTGAACCCTGAAGGTTTGAAAACGGGAATAGATCATTTAAAAGAACTGGGTATTACACATGTTCATCTTTTACCCTCTTTTGATTTCGGCTCTATTGATGAAACAAAGTTATATGAAAATAAATATAATTGGGGGTATGATCCTAAAAATTATAATGTGCCTGAAGGATCTTATTCGACAGATCCTTATAAGCCCGAAACCCGTATCCGTGAGATGAAGCAGATGATACAGGTTTTACATAAAAATGGTATTCGGGTAATTATGGATGTAGTATATAATCATACTTACGTGACTGACGGTTCGAATTTTAACTTGACGGTCCCCGGTTATTATTACCGGCATAATCCTGACGGCACTTATTCGGATGCTTCGTATTGTGGAAACGAAACGGCATCAGAAAGAGAAATGGTACGCCGATATATCGTTCAATCTGCTCTGTATTGGGTAAAAGAATACCATATCGATGGTTTCCGTTTTGATCTGATGGGAATTCATGATCTGGAAACGATGAACATGCTCAGGGATTCTTTAAATCGAATTGATCCTTCCATTTTTGTTTACGGTGAAGGTTGGACTGCCGGACCATCTCCTTATCCTCAGGAGCTACGGGCAATGAAAACAAATGCACCTCAAATGCCGGGCATTGCTGTGTTTAATGATGATGTGCGTGATGCAGTGAAAGGTAGTTTTAAGAAAGATGAAAATCGAGGGTTTGCTACGGGAAAATCAGGGTTGGAAGAAAGTGTAAAATTCGGTATTGTTGCTGCTACTCAGCATCCCCAAATCGATTATAGTCAGATAAATTATTCTACATCGCCGTATGCTTTGTATCCGTCGCAATCTATAAATTATGTGTCGAGTCATGATGATCTGTGTCTGGTCGATAAACTTATTGTTTCTTTACCTGAAAATACTTCCGAGTCTGATTTGCTTCGATATGATAAATTAGCGCAGACTATTATATTTACGTCTCAAGGGATTCCGTTTATGTTTAACGGGGAAGAGGTTTTCAGAAGTAAAAAACTGGTACATAATTCTTTTGAATCTCCAGATTCTATCAACCAAATTAATTGGGCAAATAAATCGATATATTATGATTTGTTCGATTATTATAAAAAATTGATCGCTCTTCGAAAAAAACATTCTGCATTTCGTATGGTTACGACAACCGATATACAGTCAAATTTACATTTTGAAGAACATTTGCCGGAAAATGTTATAGCTTATCGGTTGAATGGGAAAGCTGCAGGGGATATTTGGAGCGAAATATTTGTCGCTTTTAATGGTAATAATTCTCTTCAAGAAATTTCTATTCCGGACGGAAATTGGACAATTGTTTGTTTAGATGGAAAGATCGATGAGGCCGGAATATCCTCAATCTCCGGAAATAAAATAAATTTGCCTCGTTCTTCGGCAGTTATATTAAAAAGATAAATACTTGAATTGTAATCTATTAATTGTTTTATGTCGACCCAAAAAATAAAATCGGATCGGAATAAAATCATATATATCATTAAAAATAATTACGGATATATTTCAATATTCGATCAGAATCTCTATATTTGTATAGAATTTGATATAAAATGGCGGATAATCCGAAGCGGGTACTGGATACTTTGCGGGCTCATATACAAGAGTTGATGAGACGTTGTAATGTTCTGAAGCGCGAAAAAGAGGAATTGGAAAAACGCATTGAAGAACAGAAAAGCACAATTGCAACCTTGCAGAGGGATTTGGATGAGATGAGTATCAAATATCAGGATTTACTGACTGCAAGAGGGCTGGCTCTCGGTGAGAGCGATATTAAAGCAGCACGGAACAGGTTTGGTAAATTGGTGCGGGAAATCGATAAATGCATCTCTTTATTAAATGAATAGATGCTATGAACGATAAATTTAAAATTCACTTAGAAATAGCCGGGCGCAAGTACCCTCTGAATATTAGGAGAGAAGATGAGGAGATTGTGAGACAAGCGGCTGCATTGGTAAATAAAAAGCTGGCTACTTATAGAGAGCAGTTTGGCAAGGATAAATCGAAATCGATATATGATTTTTTAGCGATGACGGCTATTGATTTATCTCATGCATATCTAAGGCTGAGGGAGACACGGGATGTTGAGATTTTTACCGGAATTGTTCGGGAAATAGATGAAGAGTTGGATAGCTATTTGAACCAGAAGTAGATTTTATTTTTTAAGAGACATATATTCCTGCACTGCAACAGGGCATTTTTTGCCTTTGATGTGGTGCATTTTTTAATAATTAAATAAGAACAAATGGAAATTATATCATTGGTGATTACGGGACTCGTTTGTTTGCTGGTAGGTGCGACAGTGGTTTTTGTAATAGGAAAGACCTTGTTGAAGACACGGGCACAATCGATTATAGAAGAAGCCGCAAAGGAAGCTGAAGTAATTAAAAAGAATAAATTGCTTGAAGTAAAAGAAAAGTTTCTGCATCTGAAGGCAGATATGGAAAAACAGGCAAATGCACGTAATGCGAAATTGCAGTCTGCAGAAGCCAAAGCAAAGCAACGGGAGCTGCAACTTAATCAACAACAGCAGGAGTTGCAACGAAAGAAAGCTGAGTCTGATGCAATACGTGCCAATCTGGACACACAAATAGAAATTGTAGAGAAGAAAAAAGCCGAATTGGAACGTTTGCATAAGGCCGAGGTTGAACGTTTGGAACATCTTTCGGGACTTTCGGCAGAAGAAGCGAAAGAAAAGCTTATCGAATCGTTAAAAGAAGAGGCGAAGACGCAGGCGGCATCTTATATTAATGATATTATGGATGAAGCCAAACTGACTGCAAATAAAGAGGCGAAACGAATTGTAATACAAAGCATTCAGAGAGTGGCGACAGAGACGGCGATAGAAAATTCGGTGACGGTGTTCCATATCGATTCAGATGAAATAAAGGGCCGTATTATCGGTCGTGAAGGCCGTAATATTCGGGCATTAGAGGCCGCAACAGGTGTAGAAATAATTGTGGATGATACTCCCGAGGCGATTGTTTTGTCAGCGTTCGACCCTGTTCGTCGTGAGATTGCTCGTTTGGCATTGCATCAGTTGGTAACGGACGGACGCATTCATCCTGCCCGTATCGAAGAAGTAGTTGCGAAAGTAAGAAAGCAAATCGAGGAGGAAATTATCGAGACCGGAAAACGTACGGCTATAGATTTAGGTATTCACGGGTTACATCCCGAATTGATCAGATTAGTGGGGAAAATGAAATATCGTTCTTCTTACGGACAAAATCTGTTGCAACACTCTCGGGAAACAGCAAATCTTTGTGCTATAATGGCTTCGGAATTAGGGTTAAATCCTAAGAAGGCGAAACGTGCAGGCCTTTTGCACGACATCGGAAAAGTACCCGATGAAGAACCGGAATTACCGCATGCTTTATTGGGTATGAAATTAGCGGAAAAATATAAAGAGAAATCCGATATTTGCAATGCGATAGGAGCTCATCATGATGAAACGGAAATGGCAAGCTTGCTTGCTCCGATCGTTCAGGTTTGTGATGCGATATCGGGAGCACGTCCGGGAGCACGTCGGGAGATTGTAGAAGCATATATTAAACGTCTTAATGATTTGGAACAGTTAGCCCTTTCATATCCGGGAGTTCTGAAAACATATGCGATACAGGCCGGGCGTGAGTTGCGTGTAATTGTCGGAGCTGATAAGATCGATGATACTGAAACGGAAAACCTGTCGACCGAAATCGCAAAGCGCATTCAAGATGAAATGACCTATCCGGGACAGGTGAAGATTACGGTTATCCGTGAAACCCGTGCGGTAAGCTTTGCCAAATAGGACGAGAGATCGGCTTATCTGCGACAAATAAATATTTAGGGCTGCAGGCTTCACCAAAATCTATGATTCTGAGTGCTGACTGTAGCTTTTTTTGATAAAACAGATTATATGAATAACACGTCAGATAATAATAACGAGAATACCCCGATATCGAAAAAAAGATGTAGGGCGAATAAGCTTGAGTGCTATGATTGGCTGTCTGATCTGCCGGAGTCTCATAGTGAGACGGAGATGGTGGAGGTACAGTTTAAGAATACGCGTAAAGGATATTATAAAAATTCCACCCATATTCATCTTGAAAAAGGAGATATGGTGGCTGTCGAGGGGAATCCGGGTCATGATATCGGAGAGGTGACTTTAACCGGGCGTCTTGTTTTGTTACAGATGAAAAAAAATGGGGTAAAATTGGATAATCCCGATTTGAAAAGGGTTTATCGTAAGGCCAAACCGAACGATTTGGAAAAATATGAAGAGGCCAAATCCCGAGAACATGACACGATGTTGCGTGCCCGTAAGATTGCTGAAGACTTGAATCTGGATATGAAAATCGGTGATGTAGAATATCAGGGAGATGGGAATAAGGCTATTTTCTATTACATTGCAGATGATCGTGTCGATTTCCGTCAATTGATAAAAGTGTTGGCCGAGGCTTTTCGGGTACGTATCGAGATGAAACAGATAGGAGCTCGGCAAGAAGCCGGACGCATCGGGGGAATAGGTCCTTGCGGACGCCAACTTTGTTGTTCTTCTTGGATGACTAATTTTGTATCGGTGGCGACAAGCGCGGCCCGCTATCAGGATATATCGTTGAATCCTCAAAAATTGGCGGGACAGTGTGCCAAGCTGAAATGCTGTTTGAATTTTGAGGTCGATGCTTATGTCGAAGGACAAAAAAAATTACCGTCCCGGGAAGTTGCTCTCGAAACGAAGGACAATACCTATTATCATTTTAAAACCGATATATTCAAACGGCAAATGACCTATTCGACAAGTAAGGAGATAGCCGCAAATCTGGTAACTGTAGATGCTTCCCGGGTTTTTGAGGTCATTGCGTTGAATAAAAAAGGTATAAAGCCCGATAAACTTGAAGTTCTGGACGACCAAGAACCGGTAAAAAAAGATTTTGAGGATGTAGTGGGGCAAGATAGTCTGACCCGTTTTGACAAAAGTAAAAAGCGGTCGGGTAATAATGGCGGAAACGGGCAGAATCGCCGTCGAAAGAAACCGGGTTTTAAGAGGAATAACGGAAACGAGGCTTCCGGAGCGATAACCGGACAGGAGACTGCTTCTTCTCAAAACGGAGTTCGTGGAAATAATAACCGAAATGGGAACAACAATAATGGAAAAAACAATAGCAACAACCGGACGGGAAGTACACCTGAGTAAGGTGATACTGTTATTCTGTCTGCCGATACTGTTTTTTTCCTGTAACACAAAGGACGTGTATCATACGTTTAATCACATTCCCGAACGGGGATGGGATAAGCGTGTGATAGAGCGTTTTTCTCCGGTAATTGAAGATACGATAAGTACCTATGACATAGATTTGTCTTTGCGTTATACCAACGATTACAATTATAGAAACTTGTGGCTTTTTATTACCTGTGAAGCGGAAACAGGAGAGGAGTTTACCGATACGTTGAATTGTGTCTTGGCCGATGAGTATGGGAAATGGTTCGGTTCGGGTTGGGGAGCTTCCTATCAGCAGACGATTTCTTATAAGACCGATTTTAATTTCCCCCGTAAGGGAAGGTATTCTATTTCTGTTCAACAGGGAATGCGTGATGATGTAATTCCCGGAATTACGGAAGTCGGCATAAAAATAACTCCCGCAACATCCGTTACCGGAGAATGAACTTAATAAGTCCGGACATAGTCGGTCTCGATATCGCAGGCATAAGCATAACGGGTTAACAAATCTGTCGTTAGCTTTATAGCGTTTTCTACACCGTTTTCTCCTGAATATCCGTTGATAATGATTAGTATTTGTGTCGTATCGGGAGAAAGTTTTGTCCTTTCTTCGTCACTTGTCGGTGTCCCGATAGGACCTGTTGCATCTCTATATACCGGAAGATTTTCTATGTTCAATATGCCCCGTCCTATAGCATGGAATAATTCGTTTTCTTTACCGACGCCTAAAGTCAGAAAGTCCCCCTCTATTTTTCCGGCATCAAAACCTCCTATAGAATATCCGGTACGAATAGACACCAAATTGATAAGATCCACTAATGTCGAGATACGGTATAATTCCATCCCCTTTGTCAACCGACGGCATAAAGCTTCGGCTGAAGGACGATAGCGATTCGGGTCTTTTCCTAAGTTTTTATATACTTTCCGTGTTGCCAGTATCGTTTCCCGTTTATTGATTGTTTCTAAAGGGTATTCTTGTCGGATTTGAGTTATTTCCTCTTCAATCTCTTTCCAAAGAGATTCGTTATATAAACTGTTTTTTACTTGAGCACAGACAAGTCCGGCAGTAAACCCGGGGCATGTTTGTTTGATTGTATCCGAGATAGAAAGTCGTATTTTCATTTGTTTGTATTGAAAATTGCAAGACAAAAATACGAATTCGTATTCTTACTATATAAGAATCGTCTTAAATTTTATGGAAATATTTTTTTGACTTATTGTTTTTTGTTAACTTTATCGTCATATAGACAAATCTTTATTCGATTTCAATTTTACAATACATACATAATTATGAAAGCACCTCGTATAATAAGTTTATTAGTGTTCTTCTGTTGTTGCGTTTTATTACGAGCCGAAGACAGCTCTCCGTTGAGGCTGGGTATTGTCGGTCTTTCTCATTCCCATTTACATGAAGTGTTGGTCAGGCTCGATAGGGGCGATTTTCAGATTGTCGGAGTCGCAGAAAGAGATGCAGCTCTTAGAGAAAAGACTCCGTTACGAAAAAAGGTCGACCCTTCTCTTTTTTATGAGAATTTAGAGGAAATGCTCGATAAATCGCAACCTGAAGCTGTTATTGTATATGAGCCTATTTATGATCATTTGCGGGTTGTTGAAGCGTGTGCTCCGAGGGGGATACATGTTATGGTAGAAAAACCCCTTGCCGTAAGTATGAAACATGCCAACCGTATGGCAGAACTTGCACGGAAGAATGATATATTGTTGTTGACCAATTATGAAACCACGTGGTATGATACGAACCATGAAGCTTATCGTTTGATAAAGGACAAGGGGGCTATTGGTGACATAACCCGTATGGAGGTTTATGACGGACACCAAGGTCCGGTCGAGATTAAATGCAGCGAAGAATTTCTCCGGTGGTTGACAGATCCGGTATTGAACGGAGGAGGAGCGGTGACCGATTTCGGTTGTTACGGGGCGAATTTGGCTACATGGTTTTTTGACAATCAAAAACCTGTCAGCGTATATGCGGTCTTGAAACATCAGAAGCCGCATGTATATCCTGAAGTTGATGATGATGCAACGATTATACTTGAGTATCCTTCGGCGACTGTTCAGATTATGGGTTCATGGAATTGGCCGATGAATAGAAAAGATATGCATATTTACGGTTCACAAGGGTATATTTATCAAGATACGCCTGTCAAGATGCGGGTTTATACAGATAGAAAGGAAAATTCTGTCGTTGCTCCTCGATTAAAGGCTCCGTATAATGATCCGTTCTATTTTCTGAAAGCTGCGGTACGGAAAGAAATACAAATTTCTCCGCAAGACTTATCTTCATTAGAGAACAATCTGATCGTTGTGGAAATACTTGAGTCTGCCGTGAAAAGTGCGGAAAGAGGCAAGGTGATTCGTCTGAAAAAATAAATTTTTTGAGAGGAATATTATTAAATTATACAATAGAGCCTAGCCGAGATTAGACGACGGGCTCTGAAATTATTATTAATCATAAAAATTTTGAACTATGGAAAATGTTTCTTTTTCCCAAAGTATGATGTTTCGTAAATCTTGGGATTTTATGAAAAAACAAGGAGTTACTATGGTTGGCTTGTATTTAGCCTTTATGGTCGTGTCTGTGTTTTTGAGTCTTATCTCGGGAGAGAATGTTACTTCGGGGCGTTATATCTTGGGAAATTTGCTGGCTGCAATATTATCTTGGGGATTTGGAATGGGGTTCGGCAAATTGATTTTGAATATTCTTGACGGGATGGAACCGAAAATGAGTGTATTCCTCTCTATTTGGTCTCGGGCATGGACTTATTTGAAGTTAGAGATTTTGATTTTATCGGTTATTGTCGTTTTGGGACTGATTGCTTTTATTGCGGCTGATTTTGCCATAAAAACTCCGCCGGCAATTTCAGTCTTCATACCTTTACTCGGTTATCTTATTTTAGCGGGTTTGTCTATCTTGTTATGTTGGATTATGATTCGCATCTCTTTTGCGGGGATAATTATACTCGATACGGAGTTAGGATGCAGGGCGGCGTTAAAAAGGAGTTGGTACATAACAAAAGGTTATGAATGGAAACTCATATTATTGTATTTGTCGATATTGTTGTTGAATGTATTGGGGTTGCTTGCACTGGTCATAGGTGTATTTTTTACTATAGTCATGAGTTCGTTTATAAGTACGATTGCTTACAGAGTGCTTTGGGCGCTTTACCGGGAAAACGAAAATATTATGGACGAGGTCTCTGCAGTAGATTATGATAAATGAAGAATTCGATGAATAAATGAGAGTTTAGTTTTTGAGGCATAAAAAGCATTGCCCGACAGATTCAGTTTTTAGGATCTGCCGGGCAATGTTTTTTGTTTCGGAACAACTCTCTTTTTAGCATTTCTCGATTTTTTTATATTGACAGTAAAAAATCTCTCTTTTTTATTGTTAAATACATATTGTGATATAGTATTGATTTTCAGATATTTATTTTTGAATTAAATAATATTTCCGTTTTTTTCAATAAAGTTGACGTAAAAAAGTTGAAAGTAGCTGACGTTTTTTAAGTCACATATTTGTCTATTAAATGTTTTTGGAAATATAATATGAAGTTTTAAATCTAAATGCCAAAAGTATTGATAAAAAAATAATTTAAAAAATATTTTCGCATTGATCGTTGTGTGTAATAAGTTTCTAATGCCAGTCTTTTAATCTTGATGGAAAAACTAAAATCAATCAAACTATACTTATGAGAAAAAACTATTTTGCTGAACTAAGAGCTGTTTTGCTGATCTCTGCTGCTTTGCTGCAGGGAGTGTCCTTGTATGCGAGTACAGGAGAAGCGGTAGCCGAAACAAAAGGTGCTGCTGCGGGTGAAGTCGCTCAAAAAAAGACTACCGTAAAGGGAGTCGTAACAGATGAGAAAGGAGAACCGCTGATCGGTGTTAGTATTG
>NZ_CEVCIF010000014.1:0-70387 GCF_982245605.1 Coprobacter fastidiosus
GTAGGTAGCCGCCGATTTTAGATAGGAAGGGGAGACGAGAAAAGATCGTCTCCCCCCTTTTTTTTGTCCCCCCCTCTTTCTCCCCTTTGTATCATCCTCTCCCTTGTCCGGGGGGGTGGGGAAAACTCTCCGCAGAGCAGGCCTCTCGGCAGTGAGAAATGACGGTATGCTTTCCCTATTGTCCTGTAAAATAAAAAAAGAGCCGTTTGTAAAGTAAACGGCTGTTCAGGCTAAATAAACAAAAACGATTAATTATTATTATTATTATTGTCTCTCTATTAATGAGTCTATTAAAGAGTAAATGATAGAATTTGACAGATTATCTTTTTGTTTATTATTTTTGAGTAGCTGCGGTTGAAATAAAAATTGATTGAATATTTTATTATTTTGTCGGATTTTATTGTCTTCAAAAAATTCTAATGCTTCACGGTTTATATAATAAATTAAGTTAGATGAAAAAGACGAATCACCTTTGTAAACTTTGTAATATTCATCTGTATATTCTACCGTATATGTTAAATTAGACATAAACGAAGGATCTCCTTTATAAATTTTATATCCTTCGTTTGTATATACCAATGCATAAATAAGGTTTGAAGAAAAATCTGTATCTCCTTTATAAATTCTGTAACCTTTATTATCTGCTTCTACTGCATAAATTAGATTTGAAGAAAAAGCGGAACTACCTTTAAATATTTTGTAATTTTTGTTGGAAAACTCAATTGTATAAACCAAATTTGAAGAGAAAGCCGGATTCCCTTTATAGATTTTATATTCGTTATCAGAGCTTTCGATCGTATATCCCGGGTAATGAAAAATAGGTTCTCTTCTTTTCCCTATCTCAGAGCAGAATATATTCCCAATTGTGCAAATACTAAAAATAAAGGAGATGATCAGTTTCTTCATAAAGTTTATTTTTAGCAGGCTTTAAAACTCATGTCTAACCCTTTGACAGAATGAGTTAATGCTCCTACTGATATAAAATCTACACCGCATTCTGCATAATCCCTAATCGTGTCGAAAGTAATTCCTCCGGATGATTCTGTTTCGTATTTTCCTCCGATTCGTTTTACAGCTTTACGCGTAAGTTCAGGAGTAAAGTTGTCTAACATGATACGATCTATGCCTCCGATACGCATAACTTCTTCGAGTTCGTCCATGTTGCGGACTTCGATTTCTATTTTCAGATCTTTTCCTTTTTCCTTCAAGTATTCTTTTGCACGTGTTATAGCTTTTTCTATGCCTCCGGCAAAGTCTATGTGATTATCTTTAAGTAAAATCATATCGAAAAGTCCGATTCTGTGGTTTACTCCACCTCCGATTTTTACAGCCGCTTTTTCGATCATGCGCAATCCCGGTGTTGTTTTACGAGTATCTAATATGCGGGTATGAAGACCTTCTAATCGTTTTACATATTTATTTGTAACGGTTGCTATTCCACTCATTCGCTGCATTACGTTCAACATTAGACGTTCGGTTTGCAGAAGGGATCTGACTTTTCCTTCTACAGTAAAGGCTATATCTCCCGGTTTAACAGCTGTTCCATCTTTGATAAATATTTCCATCTTTAGATTAGGATCGAAATCTTTAAAAATGCGTTGAGCCATCTCTACGCCAGCTAGAATGCCTTCTTCTTTGATTAGTAATTTAGATTTACCCATAGCGTTTTCTGGAATACAACACAAAGTTGTATGATCTCCATCGCCTATATCTTCGGCGAATGCCAATTTTATTAAATCATCAATTAATTTGTCCATTAGAAATTTTCTATTCTTAATTGGTTTATAATATATTTTTTATCTGTTATTTTCATTAAAATGTGTACTCTGAATTCATGATTGTCAGAGGTAAGTTTTCCGATCATGTATCCTGAGTTGTTTTGTTCGCTTTGGTGGATCGTTTTAAAATCTGTCGGTTTATTTTTAGAAAAGAATGCTGATAGTTTTTCTTTTGCTTTTGGACGAGGCAATTGTTGTTTTATGCCTGATATAGTTAGAAGTATTTTATCTTCCATGTATTTTTCGAGACATTGAACATCTCCGGTTTTAAAAGCTTTAGGAATATCATTCGGTATATTTTGAGACAGAGTAGTTCCCGTTATGATTAGACCGAAAATCAATAGTGTAATAACTTTTAGCTTCATAGCATTATTATTTTATGAGTTGTCAATCCTTAGAACTTTCTGTAAAATTTTATTACCTTTGCTCCCCAAAAAAAGGAAAATATCCGGATCGATTTTTATTACTTAAATGCAAATGTAAACAAAAAGCGGGAATATCATATCTATAAGATGAAAATACTCCTTTTAGTTGTCGGAAAAACTACTGAATCTTATTTTTCAGAAGCAATTAAAGAATATAGTGAGCGATTAAGGCACTATATCTCTTTTGATATGGAAGTAATACCTGATTTGAAAAATATGAAGAATTTGAGTTTTGACCAGCAGAAAGAGAAAGAGGCCGATCAGATTTTTAAATTTTTGCAATCGGGAGATTATTTGGTTTTATTAGACGAACGGGGTAAAGAATATTCTTCTGTGCAGTTTGCTGCTTATATTGAACGGAAAACACATGTAGTTCCTAAAAGACTTGTTTTTATTGTAGGTGGGCCATACGGTTTTTCCTCTCGTGTGTATAAGGCTGCTAATGAGAAAATATCACTTTCAAAAATGACTTTTTCGCATCAAATGATCCGGATGATATTTGTAGAACAACTTTATCGGGCTATGACTATATTGAATAATGAACCGTATCATCATGAATAGATTTGTTTGTTTTAGAATAACGTTAATAATAGTGTTTGTTGCTGTTTTTTTTAATCGTGTTTCTGCTGTAGAGTTTGATAGTGGGATGATGTTCGGCATCACTGTACAAAAGCAATTTACAAAACGATTTGGTGCGCAAGTGCAACAAAATTTGTGGATAAATCAGAATTTTACTCGTTATGAACGTTATATGCCTATTGTTGGTTTGCATTATTCTATATGGAAAAATTATTTGAAAGCTAATGTATATTATTACTATTTGAACCAGCAGTCCGAAACAGGATATCGAATACATCGGCAACGTTATCAATTAGGATTAAGCGGAGGATATACATTTACTCACTTGTCGGTATCTCTTTTGTCTCGTTTTGAGTCTACTTATACCAGAAATGCTTCTCGGAATCCTAATAATAAATGGCGTAATAGGGCACAATTCAGTTATATAATCGGTAGACAATGTAATTGGAAACCGTTTATTGCTGCAGAGGTATTTAATACTTTAAATCGTTTAGGTGGAAATGCTACTGAACGTGTATGGTATGAAATCGGAGCTGAGTGTAGTTTAGATAAGTCGATGTCTATAGAATTAAAGTTGCGTGAAGAACAAATGCTTTTGACTTCACCTGAGAAATTGAATACTTTTTTAGGTGTAGCTTATAAAGTAAGATTATGATATTTATTGTCTCTTTGTAATAAGAAAGTTACAGAAAATCGCATTTGGGAATTCTGTACTGTGAATTGATTGATTTTCGTAGTAACTTATAGTTGTTAGATATTTCGAAAATATTTTCCACTTTCATGCATGATAGGAAATTATTTTCAGGTGTAGCATATTGTGTGGGGATAATCATATGTGCCGACTTAGACAAGGTACGACAATAATTATTATGATAGTAGATAGGATTCCGATGAAAATTCAGAAATATTTCCGATCTAGTTTCATAGTAGAAAATTTATAAAAATCGATGCTAAACAAATGTAGTGAATAAATCTGATTTCTTTTTTTTCGTATGTCTTTTTTCAATTTAAGATAGAGCGATTTTCTAAAAAATGATTACATTTGTTCACTATAAAGAGAACTCCGTATTTGTGGAAAAATATTTTTCGGAGGGATTGAGAAGAAATAATAAATAAAATATAACATCATGAAATTTATTGTATCAAGCACAGCTTTATTATCTCATTTGCAAGCGATCAGTCGAGTGATAAATACAAAAAACTCTATGGCTATTCTTGATAATTTTTTATTTCGGCTCGAAGGTAATTCATTGACCATGACAGCATCGGATCAAGAAACCACTATGACTACCACAATAGAAGTTTTGGAAGCCGAAGGGCAAGGGTTATTTGCTGTTTCTGCAAAAATTTTGTTAGAACCGTTAAAAGAATTGCCCGATCAGCCTTTGACATTTGAAATCAATGATGAGAATTTGGAGATATTTTTGTATTTTCAAAATGGTAAGTATAATTTTATTGGTGTGAATGGCGATGAGTATCCTCAAAAATCTCCGTTGAGTGATACGGCAAAAACATTTTCTATCAGTTCACAGGTATTGTTGAATGGAATTAATCGCACGATATTTGCTACGGCTGATGATGAATTGCGTCCGATAATGAATGGTATCTGTATGGATATTCATCCTGAGGATATTGTTTTTGTAGCTTCAGATAGTCATAAGTTGGTTCGTTGTAAAAATGATTCGGTACAATCCGGAATCCAGGCATCGTTTATTCTTCCCAAAAAACCGGCAAATCTTTTAAAAAATATTTTACCCAAAGAAGCCGGAGATGTAACGGTCTCTTTTGATGATAAGAATGCATGCTTTACATTATCGAATTTTGTTTTGAATTGTCGTCTTATTGAAGGCCGTTACCCTAATTACGCATCGGTAATACCTCAAAATAATCCCAATAGATTGATTATCGACAGGGCTTTATTTACAAATGTATTGCGTCGTGTATCCGTATTTTCTAATCAGGCGAGTAATTTGGTGAAATTGCAGTTGAGTGAAAATCAGATTGTCGTTTCTGCTCAAGATATAGATTTTTCTACATCGGCAGAAGAAAGCATTTCTTGCAGTTATTCAGGAGACTCTATGGGTATCGGTTTTAAATCGGTATATCTTATTGAGATATTAAATAATATCTCTTCTCAGGAAGTCTCTATAGAACTTTCTGATCCTTCGCGTGCGGGGCTTATTTTGCCAATAGAGAATCAGGCTAATGAAGATTTGTTGATGTTACTGATGCCTATGATGTTGACCGATTTTTAAACAAATAAGAAATTAAATGCAGCTGAATCTTAAAAATCCGATTGTTTTTTTTGATTTGGAAACAACCGGAGTTAATATTGCCACCGATAGAATTGTCGAAATAAGTTATTTAAAAGTATATCCTAACGGGAAAGAAGAGTGTAAAACATTGCGGATTAATCCGGGAATACCTATTCCTCCTGAATCGACAGCCGTTCATGGAATAAGTGATGCTGATGTTGCAAATTGTCCGACATTTAAAGAAGTTGCAAAAACGATCGCTCGTGAAATTGAGGGGTGCGATTTGGCTGGTTATAATTCGAACCGTTTCGATATACCTCTTTTGGTCGAAGAGCTATTGCGTGCAGGGGTCGATATTGATCTTTCAAAGCGAAAGATGATCGATGTACAGACTATTTTCCATAAAATGGAGCAACGTACGTTGTCAGCAGCTTATAAGTTCTATTGTGATAAAGATTTAAATGATGCTCATACGGCAGAGGCTGATACACGGGCTACTTATGAAGTTTTGAAGTCACAACTTGATCGTTATGAGAATTTACCTAATGATGTAGCTGCACTTGCAGAATTTTCGACTCATAATAAAAATGTCGATTTTGCCGGTCGTATAGTGTATAACGATAAAGGTGAGGAGGTCTTTAATTTTGGAAAATATAAAGGACGTTCTGTTGCCGAAGTTTTTAAAACGGATATCGGATATTATGGCTGGATGATGCAGGGTGATTTTACTTTGAATACTAAAAATGTGATTACTAGCATCAAATTGAGAGCCTTTAATAAATAAGATTGTTAAGCCCGGTATTTTTTTCTACCAATAATTGGCGTGAAGAGAATATTGGGGCTTTTTATATAAGATTTTTTCTGATAAAGATTATTTTGGAGATGAGAGGAAAAAAAATTATATTGGGTATAACCGGAAGTATTGCAGCATATAAAGCCGCATATTTGGTGCGTGCATTTATAAAGAAGGGAGCGGAAGTTCAGGTCGTGATAACACCGGCAGGAAAGGAGTTCATTACTCCGGTTACGCTGTCGGCATTAACGGGTAAACCGGTAGTAAGTGAATTTTTTACGGCAAATGACGGTACTTGGCATAGCCATGTCGATTTGGGGTTATGGGCTGATGCGATGGTTATTGCACCGGCAACGGCAAGCACGATCGGAAAGATGGCAAATGGAATTGCCGACAATATGCTGATAACGACTTATCTTTCTGCGAAAGCTCCTGTATTTATCGCTCCAGCTATGGATCTTGATATGTTTGCTCATCCGTCCACTCAGTATAATCTTGATTTACTACGTTCGTATGGCAATCATATAATAGAACCCGGAGTTGGAGAATTAGCAAGTCATCTTGAAGGGAAAGGTCGGATGGAAGAACCGGATAAGATTGTTGCAATTATTGAAAACTTTTTTTCTGTCCAGCAAGAGTTGGCAGGAAAAAAAATTATAATAACTGCCGGGCCAACATATGAAAAGATCGATCCTGTACGTTTTATAGGTAACTACTCTTCTGGAAAGATGGGTTTTGCTTTAGCCGAAGAGTGTGCAGCAAGGGGGGCAGAAGTTACTTTGATAGCAGGTCCGGTCTCTTTAAAAGCATATCATTCTTCGATCCGTAGAATTGATGTTGAATCTGCTCGGGAAATGTATGATGTCGCATTAAGAGAATATCCCGGTGCTGATGCTGCGATAATGTGTGCGGCCGTTGCCGATTATGCTCCAGATCATTGTAGTGATATAAAGATAAAACGTTCGGGAGATGATATAGTCTTACGTTTGCAGCCAAATCCGGACATTGCGGCTGCTTTAGGAAAGATAAAGCGTCAGAATCAAGTGTTGGCGGGTTTTGCTTTGGAGACTGATAATGAAGAAGAGCATGCACGGTTGAAGATGAAGCGGAAGAATTTAGATTTTATTGTTTTGAATTCATTGAAGGATGCCGGAGCAGGATTTCGATGCGATACGAATAAAGTTACGATATTAACAAGAGACGGGGAAAAAATTCCGTTTGAAGTTAAGCCTAAAAAAGAAGTGGCATCCGATATAATATCGGTTTTATCCGGATATATGAAATAACAGGAGAATAAAGAATGAAACGAGTATCTTTTTTTATCATGTGTTTTTTACTTTTGTCGTCTTTTTTGTCGGCACAAGAATTAAATTGTCGGGTACAAGTCAACAGCGATAAAATACAAGGTACCAATAAGCAGGTTTTTACTACGTTAGAACAAGCTATTTCGGAATATATTAATAATCGGAAATGGAGTAATGCTCAAATTTCTAATAACGAGCGTATCGAATGTACTTTTTTGCTTACAGTAAATGAAGTGGAAGATAATCGGTATAAATGCGATTTGCAAGTGCAATCGAGACGTCCGGTTTATAATGCGTCCTATTCTACGGCAATGCTTAATTTCAGGGATACGGAATTTGAATTTAATTATCAAGAGTATGAACCTTTGGTATATAATGAAAATACATTAGAGAGCAATCTTACTGCAGTGATAGATTTTTATGTGTATATGATTCTGGGATTGGATTTTGACAGTTTCTCTCCTGAAGGAGGAACGGTGTTTTTCCAAAAGGCGGAAAAAATTGTAGCGATGGGACAATCTTCTATGGAAATCGGATGGAAAGCTTTTGAGAGTAATCGTAATCGTCATGCTTTAATGTCGGCTTTTATTGAACCTCGAACTGCATTATTCCGCCAATTGTGGTACACATATCATCGGAAAGGCCTGGACGAGATGACTGTCAGTGCGGATAAGGGGCGAGCTAAAATAACAGAGGCTATCAATCAATTGAAAGAGGTTCGTTCCGAATCTTCTACTTCGGTGGTATTGCCTATATTCAGCGACAGCAAGTTGGATGAAGTAATTAATATATATTCTAAAGCCCCACAGCAAGAAAAAGAAGATATTTATAAAATTTTGATAGGTATATATCCTACCGAAAACAGTCGTTTGAAAGCAATTCGCGAGGAAAGTCGCTAATAGAATAACTATGATTCGAAAATTGTCTATTCGCAATTATGCACTCATTGATGCATTAGATATTGATTTTTATTCCGGTTTTTCAGTTGTTACGGGAGAAACAGGGGCTGGTAAATCAATTATTTTAGGAGCTCTTTCTCTTCTATTGGGGCAAAGAGCAGATAGTAAAGCTGTAAAATCTGGGGCGACAAAGGCGGTTATCGAAGGCTTCTTCGATATTTCTGCCTATTCATTACGATCGTTTTTTGAATATAATGATTTGGAATATGATCCAGAAAATTGTATTTTAAGACGTGAGATGCAGGCGTCAGGAAAGTCGAGGGCATTTATTAATGATACTCCGGTGTCTTTGGCTCAGCTTAAAGAATTGGGGGATCAATTGGTCGATATCCATTCTCAGCATCAAAACTTGCTTTTAGGAGATGGTCGTTTTCAGATGAAGGTTATTGATGTGTTAGCTCATAATGACCAAATTTTGAGCGATTATCATAAGGAATATAAAAAATATAAGTTACTTATTAAAGACCTTGAACGGCTAAAGATTGAGAATGAGAATAACCGTCAGGAAGAGGATTATATTCGTTTTCAGTTAGAACAGCTTCAGGAAATTGCTTTGGTTGACGGGGAGCAAGAAACTCTTGAGCAGGAACAGGAGATGCTTACACATGCCGAAGAAATTAAAAGCGAATTATATACTTTGTCCGGATATTTCGAATCGGAGAATATCGGAGGGCTTTCTTTAATGAAGAATATTCTTTCCGGTGTGCGCTCCTTACACCGGATTTATCCGTCTGTTGAGTCTCTTCAAAATCGTTTAGAGACACTCTATATAGAATTTAAGGATATTGCTGAAGATATAGAAACCCGATTAGAGTCTGTTTCTATTGATCCGGAAAGATTAGCAGAGGTGGAGGAGAGATTAGATGCCATTTATCGGTTACAGCAAAAGCATCGTGTTCAGACTGTTTCAGAGTTATTGGAAATTCAACGAAAGCTGGCGGCTAAACTTGAAATGATCGATAGTTCTGATGAGGCGATAAATTTGTTGGAGCAAAAGATTGCCGGACAAAAGGATGTGCTATGCCGTATGGCAGGCGAATTATCGCAAAAGCGTGCTGATGCAGCCTTGTGCTTTTCTAAAATGCTGGTTTCAGCGGCGACTCCTCTCGGAATGCCAAATCTTCGTTTTGAGGTTTTTTTTAGGACTAAAGAAGATTTAGACGAAAATGGGGCAGAGCAAGTGCAATTTTTGTTTTCTGCAAATAAAAATCAATCTTTACAGCCTGTTGCCGAAGTTGCTTCAGGAGGTGAGATTTCGCGATTGATGCTGTGTATAAAGTCGTTGATTGCAGGAGCTGTAGCATTGCCTACTATTATATTCGATGAGGTGGATACCGGCGTATCGGGAGAAATTGCCGATAAAATGGGTGTTATTATGAAAAATATGGCATGTTATATGCAAGTAATCAGTATAACACATTTGCCTCAGGTTGCGTCTAAAGGTTCATTTCATTATCGGGTATATAAATCGGATACCGATTTGGATACGGTAACCCGAATCGATTGTTTATCGGAAGAGGAGCGAATTGAGGAAATTGCCCGTATGTTGAGTGGAGTCGAATTGACTGATGCTGCTTTATCTAACGCACGTGAATTGTTACGTAAATAAAAAAGAATTAAAGAATGGAAAGAAATGAAATGATCTTTGGTATTCGAGCGGTAATTGAAGCTGTTGAGGCCGGAAAGGATATAGATAAAATATTAATAAAAAAAGATTTGCAGAGTGATTTGGCTCAAGAGCTTTTTGCTGCTGTCAGAGGACGTAATATCGTGGTACAAAAAGTGCCGATTGAGAAAATTAACCGGATGAGCCGCAAAAATCATCAAGGTGTTCTTGCGTTTATTTCTGCCGTAACTTATCAGCATCTCGATGACATTGTTCCTGGATTGTATGAAGAGGGAAAAAATCCCTTTATTATCTTGCTCGATGGTATAACGGATGTCCGAAATTTCGGTGCTATTGCCCGAACTTGTGAATGTGCCGGAGTGAATGCGATTGTGATACCGGAGAGAGGAAGTGTCTCAGTCAATGCCGATGCAGTGAAAACTTCGGCCGGAGCATTGCTCCATTTGCCGGTTTGTCGTGAATCATCCGTTTTTGAAGCAGTACGATTTTTAAAAAATAGTGGATTTAGAACCATAGCGGCTTCTGAAAAGGCTGTAGTCAATTATACAGATATTGATTATACAGTACCGGTAGCTATTGTAATGGGAGCAGAAGATACAGGAGTTTCTAAAGAGGTGTTGCGTTTGTGTGACGATATGGTTGCTCTTCCTCAAATGGGAGTTATAGGGTCGTTAAATGTTTCAGTGGCAGCAGGAGTTATGATGTATGAAGTCGTACGTCAACGAATGGGGAATTGTAAATAGATATTTATTAAAGAATAAGCACAGCGCGACGCTCATTTTGGGCGTCGCGCTGTGCTTATTCTTTACTTAGGTAAAGATCCTGTCTTTTTTATATAATAAAATATATGGTGAAAGAGAGGGCTGAGAGTTTTTACTCTCGGCAAGACTATACATCCCCGACCGAATGTTTAGGAGCCTTGCAATCGTAACGGATAGTGTCGGCGTTTTTTGTGTGTTTTAGGTATTTAGAAGGATAACAAGATTGGTAAGAAGGTAACTCTTGACCTTCTACTTATATTCCATCTTTGCAAAGGTAGGCTTTTTCTTTAAACTTCCTTCTTGAAAGAGAGAAAAGTTTTGTCCAAATAGTTGATTTATATATAATATATGTTAAATTCATAATAAAACGATAGATAAGTGTAAAATATACAATCAATTTACACTTTCCATTATTGATAATGGAGACTATTCGAGCCCGTATAATTTCAATTTGTTATATAAAGTTTTTCTGTCTATTTGAAGTAGCCGTGCAGCTTTGGATTTATTATTTCCTGTTTTTTCTAATGCTTCTTTTATTAAGATCTTTTCTGTTGTTTCATTTCGTAATGGCATTGCTGTTTTGGTTTCCGAATGTTCGTATATTTCCGGTGGAAGTTCAGATAAAGAAATATAGTCTGTCGATGCAAGTAGAGCTGCCCGTTTTATAACGTTTTTCATCTGGCGTAGATTTCCCGGCCAACTGTATTGTAAAAAGATAGCAGAACATTCGGAAGTAAACCCTATTACATGTTTCCCCAATTCTTGATTTGCCTGATCTAAGAATAGATCAGCAAATAAAAGAATATCATCTTGGCGTTCTTTCAATGTCGGGATACGCAAAGTAAATTCGTTGATCCTGTGATATAGATCTTCTCTGAAATTACCTTTATTAATAGCCTCTTCTAAATTTTCGTTCGTTGCTGTAACCAAACGTATATCGACTGTTATTTCTTGATTACTACCTATCGGTTTTATTTTTCTTTCTTGTAACGCCCGTAGGAGTTGTACTTGCACTTCATAACTAAGATTTCCGATTTCATCCAAAAACAGAGTACCACCTTGTGCGGCTACAAAAGCTCCTGTTTTATCAGTTAAAGCTCCGGTAAAAGATCCTTTGACATGTCCGAAAAATTCAGATGCAGCCAATTCTCGAGGTATAGCTCCACAATCGATCGCAATGAACGGTTTATCCTTGCGCTTACTTAGTTGGTGTATTTCTTGTGCAATATGTTCTTTCCCTGTGCCGCTTGCTCCGTTTACAAGAACAGACATGTCAGTCGGAGCTACCAGACGAATATATTCGTATAATTGACGAGCCTGCTCGCTTTTCCCTTCCATGAATCGTGGAGGGGCAGGAGCTTTAGCTGAAGATTCATTTTGATGGTTATTGACCGAAGATAATTCTGTTTTTTGCTGTAATAACTCGTTTATTTTGATTAGTAATGCTTCTGGATTAAAAGGTTTGGCAATATAATCTGATGCTCCTGATTTCATTGCCAGCACCGCCGATTGTATATCTGCATAACTCGTCATTATGATAAAAGGGGGGACGGGAAAATTTTGCTTTTTTAGCCAAGCTAGCAGCATTATTCCTTCTTGATCCGGTAATCGGAGGTCAGATAGTATTAGATCGAACTCTCCTTTGGATAATTGTTTCTGAGCATCAGCCACATTTCCGGTATGAGTTACATCGAAACCTTTGCGAGAAAGCCATGTTTTCAGCATTAGAGCAAATGTTATGTCATCCTCGATAATTAATATTTTCCTTTTATTCATGAAATCTATTAGTAAGTCTGTTACAAAAATAAAGGATTTTAGGAAATTTGTTTTGTTCGATCATACTTTTTTCACCTATATTATATATTGATAATCTGTCAGAATTTTCTGATAAAGTAATCTGGTCGGTTCTTTTTTTGCATTTTCTTCCGACCTGTTGTTTTAAATATAACTTCGAACAAATCTCCAGAATATGTCGAATAATGATTACCTTTATCCCATTAAAAGAAGATTGAGAAGAATGATAAGTTTTTTACAGGTAGAAGGATTGACTAAATCTTTTGGAGATTTGGTATTGTTCGAGAATCTCACTTTCGGGATTTTTGAAGGGGATCGTATCGGTTTGATTGCGAAAAACGGAACGGGAAAGACTACGTTATTGAATATCATTACGGGAAAAGAAGATTATGACTCCGGTAATGTTGTCTATCGTAGGGATTTGCGTATCGGTTATCTACCTCAAGATCCTCATTTTCCCGAAGGTATAACAGTTCTCGAAGCCTGTTTTCATAGCGATAGTGAGGTTGTGGGTGTTATATCGGCATACGAAGAAGCTTTGATATCGGGAGATTCCGGTCGTATAGAAGAATTGGTAGAACAGATGGACCACCTGAAAGCGTGGGACTATGAATACAGGGCAAAACAAATTCTTTCGCAACTGAAAATTAATAATTTTGATCAGAAGATAGAACATTTGTCGGGAGGACAGCTAAAAAGGGTGGCTTTGGCAAATGTTCTTATTTCAGAGCCTCAGCTGTTAATTTTGGATGAACCGACCAATCATCTCGATTTGGAAATGACAGAATGGCTCGAAGAATATTTGAAGCGTAATAACATTACTCTGCTGATGGTTACTCACGACCGTTATTTTTTGGATCGAGTTTGTAGTTCGATTATGGAGATTGACAAACGGTCTTTATACTCATATAATGGTAATTATAGTTATTATTTGGAGAAAAGGCAAGAACGTATCGATGCGCAGAATGCAGAGGTTGCCCGTGCGAATAATCTGTTGCGAACCGAACTTGACTGGATGCGTCGTCAGCCTCAAGCTCGGGGTTCCAAAGCTAAATATCGTATAGATGCTTTTTATGAACTTGAAAAGAAAGCCAAACAGGAGCATGATACTGGAAATGTCAAACTCGATGTAAAGTCATCTTATATCGGATCGAAAATATTTGAAGCAAAGCATCTTTCAAAACGATTTGGAGATGTGAAAATCTTGGAAGATTTCAATTATATTTTTGCCCGTTATGAAAAAATGGGTATTATCGGAAATAACGGAGCGGGAAAGTCTTCGTTTATTAAAATGCTGATGGGACAATTGCAACCTGATAGTGGAGAAATAGAAATTGGGGAGACTGTACGTTTTGGTTATTACAGTCAAGACGGGTTGCAGTTTGACGAGCAGATGAAAGTAATAGATGCCGTACGCAATATAGCAGAAGAAATATCATTGGGAGATGGGCGACGTTTATCTGCATCTCAGTTTTTACAACATTTTCTTTTTACACCCGAAACGCAATACAACTATATCTATAAATTGAGTGGGGGAGAGAAAAGGAGACTTTATCTCTGCACGGTGTTGATCAACAATCCCAATTTTTTAGTTTTGGACGAGCCGACAAATGATCTTGATATTGTTACCTTGAACATTCTTGAGGAATATCTCAGATCGTTTAAAGGATGTGTTATTGTAGTTTCCCATGATCGTTATTTTATGGATAAGGTTGTCGATCACCTGATGGTTTTTAAAGGTAATGGAGAACTAAAGGATTTTCCGGGAAATTATAGTGATTATAGAGAATGGAAGAATTTAATGGAGGAACAAAAAAAACTGGAAGTTTCCGAGAAAAATAAAAAAACGAAGAATGAAGCGAAGCAAATACGTGAAGTAACGACGACATCGAAGCGTCGTCTATCTTTTAAGGAAAAAAGGGAATTTGAGGAGCTGGAAATATTGATTCCCCGATTGGAAGAGAAAAAATCGAATCTTGAAGTAGAACTTAGTTCAGGGACTCTTTCTAATGATGAATTGTTAGAAAAATCGAAAAGAATTAGTGTACTTATCGATGAGATCGATGAGAAAACAATGCGTTGGCTTGAACTGAGTGAGATAGAAAGTTAAGCAAATATTAAAATGACAACCGTTATTATTATAGGAATAATAACGGCTGCTTTTATTTATTCCCGATGTTTAAATTTTCTGGAAAAGAAATTTAAGCAGGCTCATGTCAGAGATGGTTTTATTTGTTATTTTCCAACCATTTTAAACGACGTTGGTCGGGTAGATGCTTTACTTTAAAATATTCGAATTTTGCATCGAAGCCGTTTCCGTCCGGACTGGCGGCCATTAATCCGACCATGACAGGAGTATTATCTTGTAAATGAGCGTTCCTCATCATCGTATAAGTTTTATTGTCATACGAATAGAATATTTCTACAGCGTCGAGGCGTCTGACGGCTTTTATCCACACAAAATCCGGTGTTTTAACACTCCAATCACTTGTTTTATGTGTTACTACAGTACTTAAATTGAATTATCTTTTATTTCCCATTTTTCAGGTTCGTTGAACCATTGCATTTTTTCTAAACTTTGAGTGTATGTGCTTTGGAATATTCCTAAAACCAAGATGTCTGATTTTTTTTGTTTATTTAATATTTAAGGTGTGTTTTTATTATTATATTAAAAAAATAAATGGAGCTAAAAATTTACCTTTGAGATATTTGCAAATATAGAAGTTGATAAATTCGGAGTCAATGTGATTAATTATATTTAATAAAATATCATTAGTTGGCCTTTGGGTAGAGGAACGGACCAGTCATTTCTTTTAATGGGATGATGTATTATCTTGAATTATTCTTAAAATGGAATATAATAATCTATAGTAAAAGTGTAGAGGAAGTCTTTATTTTATGGGTTTAATATGAAAAGAATTTTTATTGTGGTTTTATTGCTATTGGGTGTTAATAGTATATTTGGGATAGAACGGACTTTGTCTCAAAAACAAAAGGTTGCAGCGGCTATACTTGCACGGTCTGAAATGAAAGTTAAAGCTGTATCGGATATAATACCTGTGAAGATGATGGATGCTCTTACGATTATGGGATATTCGGATGAAAAAGGTTTTGTGGTTGTAGCCAATGATGATGCTTATGATGCTGTTTTGGGGTATTCATTTTCTATGTTTTCTGAGAAAATTCCTGAAGGTCTTGATTGGTGGCTGAAAACCGTAAATGCATTATTAGCAAATAATACAAAACAGAAAACAAATGTTGAAAAATTTTTTCGAGAAAAAAGTTCTGTTAGTGCTGTTTCTTATTTGATGAGTAGTACATGGAGTCAACGTGAGCCTTTTAATGAAAAATGTCCCCTTTCATCTATATCGGAAAATATGCCTTCAGGTTGTGTTGCAACAGCTATGTCACAAATTATGTATTATCATAAATGGCCTGAGAAGGGTATAGGAACAAATGAGTATGAATGGATTCGTGATGATGGACAACAGTTATTGTTGAGGGCGGACTTTGGGAATACTCATTACGAATGGAATCAAATGTTGGATCATTATAATGATTATACTGATATTCAGGCAGATATTATTGCTACATTGGCTTTTCATTGTGGTGTCGCTGTAAATATGAATTATTCTCAAAGCGGAAGTGGTGCGGATTTGAAGAATGCTTGTACGGCTTTGTATAAGTATTTTGGGTATAGTGAAAATGCGCAAATGCGATGGAGAGCATATTATAGTGTGGATGAATGGATGGAACTTATTCGACAAGAATTGAATTCTGGAAGACCAATATTGTATGCAGGACAAACTGAAGATTATTCGGCTCATGCCTTTGTTATTGACGGGTATGATGAGAACGGCATGGTGCATGTAAATTGGGGGTGGGGTGGAGATTATGACGGTATGTATAATATAAAGTTGCTTGATCCGGTGTCGGATAAGTCTTATAGTGTAGGGCAGTATATGGTTATCGGTATTGCAAAACCTTCGGAAGGGAACATTCCTTATTATAGTGAACTTGCGAATAGTAGTGGGTTTAGTGGCTTTAATATATATGGTAAATATATAGATTCGGATGTTTCACCTATGGCTTGCAATGAATCGGATAGAACCGTTTTTGGAAAATTTGCTGTACTGATCGAAGGTGAAGGGTACTTTGGAGAATTGAAAACAGAGGATTATTCACAGGGGATTGAACCTGGAAAGGTTGCAATTTTTAGATTATATACAAAATTGCCGGATGATTTGCCGGATGGAACATATAGAATTTATACGGCATTTCTTGAAAATGGTGAGAGTGAATGGAAAGAAATACGTTATACTCCGGGATTGGCAAATGGATGTATGTTGACAAAGCGTGCAGGAGAGTTTGTCTTAGAAGAAATTATTTCTGGTATAGATTCTGTAAATTATTCTGACATAAAAACAGGAAATATAACTCGAGTTTATGATATAAACGGTAAAGAGATTTATTCTATACCGGCAGCATCTTTTAATAAAGATAATGTTCCCGGATATGGAATATTTATTGTTAAGACTGGTAGTAATGTCGAAAAAATAATTAAACTGAAAAAATAATTGTAATGGGATAATAAAAGAGCGATTTATCTTTCGTAAACAAAAATAAATCGCTCTTTTATTATTTGGATACCTTTATCTTATTATGTTCAGTTCTTCTATCAAGTGGGACGCATTTGCATATTTATCGATGATAAATAATATATATCTTATATCTGTACAAATGGTGCGTTGATAAGTTTTTTGATATTGAATGTCTCCGGTTATACCCTCCCAATTCCGGTCGAATCCGATACCGACAAGCTCTCCTTTTGAGTTCATTACAGGACTTCCCGAGTTACCTCCTGTCGTGTGAGTGTTTGCAATAAAATTTACAGGCATAGAACCGTCTATCCTACTATAATTCCCGAAGTCTTTTTTCTTGTATAATTCTTTTAGACGAGGTGACACCACGAATTCCCAGTTGTCGGGATCTTCCTTTTCCATAACTCCATCTAAAGTAGTATAATAACGACAAGAAATTCCGTCTGCCGGATTTAACGGAGATACGTTTCCGTAAGTTAACCGGATAGTGAAATTTGCATCCGGATAATTGGGTTTATCCCCGTTCATTTCTAAAATACCTTTGATGTAGGTGCGTTGAGCATTAGCTATTTTTATCTCATCTTGCTTTAGCGCTTTTGAAATATTTTTTGCTTCATCTCGTATTGATCGGGCAAAAGCGATCATGCAGTCCTGTTCTAAAACCTTAACGGATGGATGTTTTTTGAATTTTTCATATTGAGAGGGATTACCATATATCGATTTTTCAAATAATTCATCGACATACCTATCGATATTTCCGTTATATTTTTTGTCTACTGTTTTAAAGAATGTCGGACGCTCTTCCGGAGATATTTTTTCAGCATATAGTTTCAATAATGCTTTTGCGATTTTCTTGTCTACTTCAGGTGCGTAATCTTTATTTCGGAAATTAGAGTACCCTTTATTTATGATCTGCATAGCCGAGTCCGGAAAAATTTTCTTTCCGGATTTTTTCATTTTTTCAATTAAACTTTGATGCGTAGGAACCCGACTGAATTCAATGCCGATAAATAGAGCTTCATTGAGATATTGCATGCGTTTTTTTAGATTGGCTCTGTTATTGACAATCGTTGCTATATCTTCTGCGGCCTGTTTATATTCCGGTTTGTCGTTTTGTTTGCTCCATTTCAACAACTGTTGTTGCTCTTTCTCCTTAAGAGCTACAAGTTGCTGTTGGTTTATCATTTTGTTCATTCCTTTACTGCTTTTATAGCTATTGGTAGAATTGGCATATTTCCCGGAATATTGAATGCGTATTTTCGGATCTTTCAACATTTCTTCCAACATTAATTGTTGACGAAGGTCTCGTACCTCGACTCGAATGCTATTTTCTATGTCTCGTCGTTCGATGACTTCGGCCGGAGTATAGTAATGATTAGTGCGTCCCGGAAAGCCCATGAGCATGACAAAATCATTTTCTTGAATACCTTGTGTCGAAAGATTGAAATATTTTTTAGGTCTTAAGGGAATGTTTTTTTCAGAATACGGGGCTGGATTACCCGTACTGTCGGCATATACTCTGAATATAGAAAAATCCCCTGTATGACGAGGCCACATCCAATTGTCCGTATCTGCACCGAATTTGCCGATAGAAGAAGGTGGCGCTGCTACCATTCGCACATCCGAATAAACTTTTTGGGTGAACATGTAGTATTGATTTCCGCCATAGAACGGTTTTATCGTAACTTCGATTCCCGGATGTTTTTTTAAAAAATCTTTGCCGATTCTCTTTTCTGCAAGATTATTCAAATATGATGCAGACAAATAATTCAGTTCTTGTTTTGACGTATCTTTTTTTATCTCGTTTTGAACATAAGCCGTTACATCTTCTATTTTGTCGATAAATGTGACGGTCAGTCCGGGATTGGGGAGTTCTTCTTCCCTGTTTTTAGCCCAGAACCCGTTGGTCAATAGATCGTTGTCAACAGAACTATGTTGCTGTATGTAACTATATCCGCAATGATGGTTAGTCAAAATCAACCCGTTGGGGGATATGACTTCCCCGGTACAACCTCTTCCGAAAATCACAACGGCATCTTTCAGAGATGTGGAGTCCGGATGGTAAATGTCTTCGGCACAGATGTCTAATCCGAGACCTTTCATTTGTGATATGTTTTGTTGGTTTAAGAGAGGAAGTACCCACATTCCTTCATCTGCCTTTGTGGAAAAGAAGGAGGAAGAAAAAAACAATAGAATAAAAAGAAAAATTTTTTTCATAGAGGAGAAAATCTAATTTGTATATTCGAGGCGAAGATAAAAATAAAATCATCCCGTTCCAAATAGTGGAGCAGGATGATTTTTTGTATGAAAGAATATCAAAATTCCAATATTTCAGATTGCATAGAAAGGACATCTATTGTAAACAGCCGGTTACGTAACGGTTTTCCGCATCCGGTGATCACTTTAATGGTTTCCGAAGCCTCTATACATCCGATAATACCGGGGACTACACCTATGACACCGTTTATTGTACGGGGCTTAGAGGTCAGTTCTTGTTCGTCGGGGTAAAGATCTCGATAAGTCATACCACCTTGATAATTGAATACGGACGCTTGACCGAAAAATTCTCCGATTGTTCCGTATATATAAGGCTTTCCTGCTGCAACACAACAGTCGTTTATCAGATAACGTGTAGCGAAGTTATCGCACCCGTCTATAACCAGATCATATTTCTCGACTAAACTCATCGCATTTTTTTCTGAAAAAAACTCTTGATATGTATCGATTTGTATATTTCCTGACAGAGCCTGAAGGCGACGTTTCGCACATTCTACTTTCGGTAATCCTATTTCTTGTTCGGTGTATAGCACTTGTCGTTGTAAATTACTTTCTGAAACAACATCGGCATCGATTAATCCGATACGTCCTATTCCTGCTCCTGTAAGATAAAGAGATATAGGAGAACCCAATCCTCCTACACCCACTAATAGTACCGATGCTTCAGAAAGTTTCTTTTGTCCTTCGTTCCCGATTTCGGGAAGCATAATTTGACGGCTATAGCGTTCCATATTCGTTTAATTTATCTATCGAATATCTCATCCCAGTCTTTCCATACAACTTCATATCCCTGCTGTTTGATCGCTTTTTCGACCTCTTCGGGGGATCTTTCGTCACTGACTGCGAATTGTTCCAAAGCTTGAGGATAAGTAAAATATCCACCCGGTTCGGTTTTTGACCCTGCGCTCATCGATGTGACACCAAGAGTCGTAATATTGTTCCTGAAGTTGGGGCTTTCTCGTGTAGAAATCGATATATCGACATCATGATCAAAAATGCGATACGCAAAAATCAGTTGAGCCAGTTGTCTGTCGGTCATTACTACATTCGGCTGGAAATGTCCTTCAGAGGGACGCATACGCGGAAAATTTACACTATATTTCGTTTTCCAGTAGTGTTTTCTCAGATATTGTAAATGTATGGCCATCATAGTCGTGTCGGTACGCCAATCTTCCAGTCCGATCAATACGCCCATTCCGATTTTATGGACTCCTGCTTGCCCCATGCGGTCAAACCCGTTTACTCTCCACTCGAATTTCGATTTCATTCCTTTGGGATGATATACCTTATAACGATCTTTGTTGTAAGTTTCTTGAAAGCATACCACACCATTTAACCCTGATCGGGTCAGTCGATAGTATTCTTCGCTTTTCAGAGGCATTACTTCTATTGTCAAATTCGAAAAATAAGGGCGGGCAAGCCGTAAAGCGTTTTCAAGATAATCGACACCTGCGTCACGGGGATTTTCTCCTGTCACTATCAATAAATTTTCAAATGGCCCGATTCTGCGTATGGCCTTGCATTCGTTGACAATTTCTTCATCCTTCAATATGACTCGTTTTATCGGGTTATCATGTTGAAATCCGCAGTACACACAATGATTTGTGCAGGAATTTGTAATGTATAAAGGTACATACATTTGTATCGTTTTACCGAAACGTTGTTGGGTGTACATGCGGCTTAGAAATGCCATTTTTTCAAGATATTTATCTGCTGCCGGAGAAATTAGCGCCATAAAATCGTCTATTTGCAAATGCTTTTTATTTAAAGCTCTTTCTACATCGGCATCTGTTTTGGCATAGATCTGTTGTGTGATCTCATCCCATGAATATTTTTCTAATTCTTCAGAAAATAACATATACTTATTTTTCTTTTTTATGCAATGAATTGATTCTTTTGAGAATGTTTTTTCGGGTACATCGTACACCAACGGAATAATATTCCGGTTCGGCATTCTCCAGATAAACTTTTAGTTCACGTAATAACTCCTGTTCTTGCATACACAATTTATAGGCTAATTTCATGCAAAGAGCCTGTACCGCAATGCTTTCACCGGGAGATAGCATATGATTGATACAATAATCGAAAAGGGTAACAGGGAAATCCCCCGTTACCGGTAATTGATATAATATAGACAGTCGCAACCGCTTTATTCCGTCGTGAGGAGAGTCCGGGAGTTCCTGTATCAATTGTTCGTAATAGGGGACGAACCATTCAGGATACATTTTACATAACTTTTCACATGCCCAAGTTGCTCGCCATGCAATTTTTATTTCGCTGTCTTTAGTTAATTGTATTAACGGAATAAACTCTTGTGGACGGCGCGAAACAGAAGTGACAATCTGATCGATAATCTTGCGTGACAAGGACTCTGATAACAATCGGCGAAAATCGGTTACTTTTTCCATTTATATTTATTTTGTACAGTCGTTTAAGTTTTGACTGATGCGCATGGCACAAAAATTCGGACCGCACATCGTGCAATATTCTCCGTCATTTTTTGAGCCTTCTTTATAATACTCTAATGCTCTTTCCGGATCTAAGGAAAGGTTAAATTGGTCTTTCCAGCGGAATTCGAAACGGGCTTTGCTCAGAGCATCGTCCCGTACCTGAGCACCCGGATGACCTTTGGCTATATCTGCTGCGTGAGCTGCGATCTTATATGCGATAACGCCATTACGTACATCCTCGCGATTGGGGAGACCTAAATGTTCTTTAGGAGTTACATAGCAGATCATTGCTGTACCGTACCATGCGATCATCGCGGCTCCGATAGCAGACGTTATATGATCATATCCCGGAGCGATATCGGTAGTCAACGGTCCTAACGTGTAAAAGGGTGCTTCATGGCATGATGTCAGTTGCTTGTCCATATTTTCTCTGATTTTTTGCATGGGAACATGTCCCGGACCTTCGATAATGACTTGTACATTATGAGCCCATGCTTTTTGGGTTAATTCTCCAAGTACATCTAATTCGAGGAATTGTGACCTGTCGTTGGCATCATGTATCGATCCAGGGCGCATGCCGTCACCTAAGGACAAAGCAACATCATACTGTTTCACGATTTCACAGATTTCGTCGAAATGGGTGTATAGGAAATTTTCCTGATTATGACTTATGCACCATTTTGTCATAATAGAACCTCCACGAGATACGATTCCTGTGAGTCGTTCTCCGACAAGTTCGGCATGAGCTTTTAATACTCCTGCGTGTATAGTGAAATAATCTACACCTTGTTCGCATTGTTCAATTAAAGTGTCCTTATAAATTTCCCATGTGAGGTCTTCGGCTTTTCCGTTTACTTTTTCGAGAGCTTGATAGATAGGAACAGTTCCCATCGGAACAGGACAATTGCGAATGATCCATTCTCGTGTCTCATGAATATTATCTCCGGTAGACAAATCCATTAAAGTATCTCCTCCCCAGCGACAACTCCATAACGCTTTGTCGACTTCTTCTTCAATACCAGAAGAGAGTGCCGAGTTACCGATATTCGTATTTAGTTTTACTAAAAAATTTCTGCCGATAATCATCGGCTCGGCTTCGGGATGGTTGATATTTGCAGGGATAATAGCCCGTCCGGCGGCAACTTCATCTCTGACAAATTCCGGAGTAATATGGCTTTTTATACCAAGCATCTCGTTTTGTAGATTTTCTCGGATAGCCACATATTCCATTTCCGGGGTAATAATTCCTTTTTTGGCATAGTACATCTGAGTAATTTCTTTCCCTTTTTTGGCACGATAGGGCAGTTGTACATTTTTGAAACGAATCGGATCTAAAGATTTATCTGCCGTGCGGGAACGTCCGTATTGGGATGTAATTTCGGAAAGACGTTCGACATCATTACGTCCTGTAATCCATGATTCCCGCAAGCGTGGCAATCCTTTTTCCAAATCTATTTCTATTTTCGGATCGGTATAAGCTCCGCTGGTATCGTAAATATATACGGGGTCATTATGCCTTGTGATCCGTTTTCCGTCAATGATTTTTACCGTATCGGTCAAATTTACTTTCCGCATGCCTACCTGGATGTTATATAATTTTCCGGGTACATAGATTTTTTCAGATCCCGGATAACTATTTTTCATGTCGTTTTTAGGTTTCATATCGTGTATTTTATTTATCAGGTGAATTAATCTAGAAAAGAGGTGAGGGGGCTGCTTGCTTCGGCATGACGTCTTTGAGCTCCGAGTCCTGATTCATAAGCTAACCGTCCGGCTTCTACGGCTTGTTTGAAAGCTAAAGCCATTTGCTCAGGATTTCCTGCGATTGCGATTGCCGTATTTACGAGTACGGCATCTGCACCCATTTCCATAGCTTCTGCAGCATGTGACGGAGCTCCGATACCTGCATCTATAACGACAGGGATATTGCTTTGCTCTATGATAATTTCAATGAGATCCCGGGTAATGATGCCTTTGTTCGTTCCGATAGGAGCACCTAAAGGCATCACAGTAGCAGCACCTGCTTCTTCTAACCGTTTGCATAGTACCGGATCGGCTTGAATGTAAGGCAATACGACAAACCCCATTTTCGCTAACACCTCGGTTGCTTTCAGTGTTTCTATGGGGTCTGGTAATAAATATTTCGGATCGGGATGTATTTCTAATTTTATAAAATTAGTTCCGAATGCTTCTCTTGCTAATTGTGCAGCAAGTACTGCCTCCTCTGCATCACGGACTCCCGATGTATTCGGAAGTAATTGTATATGATCTCGATTGATATGGACTAAGATATCATCTTCCGGATTTTGCATATCAACACGTTTCATGGCAACGGTCACCATCTCTGATCCTGAAGCGATGATCGCTTTTTCCATTAACGGATTAGAACTGAATTTGCCTGTACCTACAAAAAGACGGGAGTTGAATTCCCTGCCTCCGATTACTAATTTATTCATTGTTATACTTGTTTATAAGATTTATAATCAATTGAGTTTCGACTTGAGGATTTTCTGCTCGCAGAATGCTTCCTGATAAAGCAATGCCTGTGACTCCGGTTGACATGATTTCAGGAATGTCATTTTTGGTAATTCCGCCTATCGCAACGATGGGTATTGTATACCCTTTTTCTTTACAAGCCATAAGTATTTTTTTATAACCGTCGATCCCTAAAATAGGGCTCAGATTTTTTTTTGTTTCTGTATAGCGAAAAGGTCCTAACCCGATATAATCGACTCCTTCTTTTATTAGCCGTTCGATATCATCGAGCGTATTGGCTGTTCCACCGATAATATATCCGTTCCCTAATATTTTTCTGGCATCAGATGGGGACATATCGTTTTTCCCTAAATGCACTCCGTCTGCTCCGGTTTTCAATGTCGCTTGTACATGATCATCGAGAATCAATTTTGCATTATATTTTCGACAATATTCTTTTAGTTGTAGAGCTGTTGCTATAACGGTCTGTTCCGGTATATTTTTCATTCGGAGTTGTATCCAGTGGCATCCTCCTTTTAAGGCTTCGATTGCAGATGTCAGATAATCGTATTTTTCGTTGCTATGGGTAATGAATTGTAACATAAACAGATTTGTTAGCAGATTGAATTTTTTAAGATGTTTATTCGATGTTGTAAAGTATGTAGCGTTATGTCTTCCCATAAATAACCGAGTACGGCAACGCCTCCGAAACCGAATTCTTGCAGTAATGGAATATGTTCGGGAGTTATTCCTCCTAATGCATAGACCTTTGAATTGATAATTCCTTTACGTGATGCATCAGCGAGTTCTTCTTTAGAAAAAGCAGATAAGTATCCTTTTTTGGAAATACTGTCGAATATGGGACTGAGGAAGCAGTAGTCTATATCTTCGATATGATCGAGTTCTTCTATTGAATGGCATGATCGGCTTACCGACCCTGTGTGTATTGATGGACATACAGGATTGCGTTTGTTCAAATGAATGCCTTTTAAAGGAAAGGATTCGATTAAATCGAAATGATCGTGAATAACGATTTGTGAATACAGATGAGGTGGTATATCAGACAATAGAGATGCAATATTTTCGGACAAAGAACCCGGTTTACGTATATGTAATAAATCGAGTCCCCCCTCTAACAAAAGTGTTATGGCGTCTGCTTCTCCTTTAAAGAAAGTCGGTCGAGTAATTCCTACTAATTTCATGTAGTGTGCATCTTTTGGAAAGTTCGGTTCTTCTAATGAGAACCGAACTTCAGATTAATCGTATTTTAAGGAACTGAACCGAATCAGCCTCCACACGTAGCCCGAATTACCGTAACTTTATCGCCGTTGGCTAAGAAGGTATCAGGCCAATCTTCTTTACTGATAATTCGGTTATTGACAGCTACTGCTACTCCGTCTGACGTGATGCTCTGACCCGCGAGTAGATCTCGTAGTGTGACCCTGCTTCCTACACAGATTTCTTGGTGATTCAAAAATACTTTCATACACTGTTTTGTTTAATTTCAAGTCTAGGTTGTTACTATTTGTTTTGTTGTTGTGAGTTCAGTGGAATGTGTCTTCTTCCTTTTTTAGGATATGCAAGGGCTGTGGGGCAAAAAAGTGATTTAATGGACCATGTCCCTTGCCGGTTGTAACTTTACTGCCGGTTTTTATGGCTGAAGTAACAAACTGCTTTGCTAATTTTACCGAATCGGATAAGGAATGACCCAATGCCAGATAAGAAGCTATAGCCGAGGATAGGGTACATCCAGTTCCGTGAGTATTGGATGTTGTTATATTCTCAGCTTTAAAGATATATTCTTCTCCATCTGCTGTAAGTAACAAATCGGTCATTATCTTACTTTTTAGATGCCCGCCTTTCATTAAAACTGCGTGGCAACCTTTCTCCAATAATTTTTTCCCGGCTTTATACATGTCTTTCTCTTCCGAGATTGGTATATTGCTTAATAGTGAGGCTTCATCAAGATTAGGAGTGATAATTGTCGATCGGGAAAACATTGTTTCTCGAATAGTATCGATGGTATTATCTTCGATCAATTTATGCCCGCTTGTCGATACCATTACCGGATCGAAGACGACATAACGAGGGGTATATTTGTCCAAAATTTCAATGACCGCTTTTATGATATTGACGGAGTGTAACATTCCTATTTTTATAGAATCTGTTCCAATATCGCTCAGAACTGCTTCTAATTGTGCCGTTACAATATCAGAATCGATGGGCTGTATAGCTTTTACGCCACAAGTATTTTGTGCAGTAATAGCTGTAATGACAGACATCCCGTACACTCCAATTGCCGACATGGTTTTTAGATCGGCTTGTATTCCGGCTCCGCCGCCACTGTCAGATCCTGCAATAGTCAGACATTTCGGATAATAAATCATCTTTGCTCAACTAATTAGATTTGAGTTTTGTTTTAACTCAAAAGAGGCAGGACCCTATGTAGTTTATAATATATGCTATGAACAAATTCCTACGCCGGCATTATCCGTCAGGTTCATAGGGTATAATCTCAGCCTTTTAGGGCACCCCTTTTGTTTCGTACAAAAGTAGAAAAAAGGTTTGGTTTTATTGCTATAATTTGATTAAAATCGGAAAATAAATTAAAAATGAACTTTAATTTAATATAAGTGGTTTATAAACAATGTTATGAATAATCTGTATATTTGTTTTATTGATATTTTCGGAGTTCTTGAAATTTTGAAAGATTTTTATAATACTAATTTGATAAAATATGAAAATGAAATTTGTAAATGATTTTAAGCAGTTTGCTATGCGTGGTAATGTGGTCGATATGGCTGTCGGTATCATTATCGGTGGTGCATTTGGTAAAATTGTATCGTCTGCGGTTTCTGATGTAATTATGCCGGTGGTCGGTTTATTGATCGGGGGTATTAATTTTACGGATTTGAAGTTGACGTTACATGCTGCTGAGGTCAATGCTGCAGGAGAGGTAGTAACTCCTGCTGTAGAGCTGAATTATGGAAATTTTATTCAAGCAAGTGTCGATTTTCTGATTATAGCGTTTGCTATTTTTTGCATGATTAAGTTAATGGCGAAGTTTACTTCTCGGCAAAAAGAAGAAAAACCGGCTACACCTCCAGCCCCTTCAGAAGAAGTTCAGGTTTTAACACAGATCAGAGACCTTTTGCAAAAACAAAAAACAGAGTGATTATTCTAAATTTTCCCGAAAGATATTATCAGGTCATTTGAGTGTTTTATTTCGGTCTGTTTTCGTTTGTCGGATAGCTGTTGTCACCTTGCAAAGGTAACAAACTATACTTGATTGAAAGAAACTCTTAAATCTGATCCGAATAGATTTTATGTAAGCTCTAAAGAAGTATAATCATTCCGCTTTTCTTAACAAGTCACCCTGCAAAACCAAAATTTTGCAGGGTGACTTTATGGAAGTTATGGAAATTATGTGCTTTATTCTGTGGTTGTTGATTCCGTACCTGTAGAATAAGATAATTCTGTATAATAAGCATTCTCAATCACTTTACCTTCATCGTCTTTTACAGAAAAGACTCCGTTAGGTTTTTGTGAGCTTTTAAATTGGAATACGAGTTTGGTTATTCCGGCCTCTTTAGGAATATAGAATGATCTCCATGCCGCTTCAGTTGCATCTTGATTTATAGTCCCTTCATCATAAATGAGCATGACGGTTTTAGTTTTAGCATCAATTTCTTCTCCTTCAGCCGGTAGCTTTTCTACCAGTTTCAAAGAAGATGCTGTTCCCCCTTCTGCGGTTTTATAAGTTAAAGTTCTGAATGTAATAATGTTGTCTCCATAATCATTAACTTCCATCGTAATAGAAAGATTAGCGATATTGATCAAAGGATCGCTATCTTGAATGGTTATTTCCGAAGATCGGGTGTATTCCTCTATTTCCCATATAGAAATGTCACTCAACTCGGCTTGTATTATAGGAGAATCCGGTTGATTATCCCAGTCTATCAGATAACCGCAGTAGATGCGTTTGCCCCGATCTTCTGCGCTGATACCGTTTCCTGTAATTTTTGCATTCAGATTATCTAAATTAATGCAAGGAACTCCGCTTGAAATCTGTATAGTCCCTATCCCTGAAGATTGTGTCGTATTGCCGTTATCACCGATACATCCGGTTAATAATATCAGAGATAAAACTGTAAATGTAATTCCAACTGTTTTTAAGAATTTGTTCATATTTATTTTGTCGTTTATTTTGTGTGTATAAGATCTTTTTTATTGAAAACTCAAAAAACTCCTGTTAAAAGTTTGTTCTTAAACCTACTTGAAAAATGAAATTCAAGGGTTTATCTTTCCATAAATCGGGAATATCGCTTTTATTATTAATGTAATATGCCATTGATGGTTCTGCATATAATTCTAATTGAGGAATAAATGCATAAGCTGCTCCGGCTCTGAGTTGCAATGACCACTGCGGTTTTTTATCTCGAATATCTTCTGTCCCGTTACTGGATGCAATACCGTTTCTGGCAGTTTCGGTCCTGCGCCCGCTGACATTGAAATCTATTTTAGGCCCTGCCGCAGCATAGAATGAAAAATTCCCGGCACGGGCAAAGCGATATATCGCTTGTAAAGGTATACCTATGTAATGTAATTCTTGTTTTCCTTCTTGACTTAATGATTGAGTTTTGTAGTCTGAACGTAATAGTGTATAGACTATACCACTTTCGATTCCCCAATGCTTACCGAGATGTTTTTCAATAGTCAAGCCGACAGATATGGGTGTCTTGTGTGTGAACTTTAACGGTTCGGGAGTCGAGAATAAACTAAGCTCATCTCCCATAATCGAAGAACTTCTTGTCAGAGGTTGGTTATTCGTATTTTTTGATCCCGGAAGAGCATTCGCAGCCAATAATCCGAGAGAAAAACCGTTTCTTTTTTGGGAATTGAAATTGGTTTCTGTCAAGACCTCTTTTTGACCTGCTTGTTCAAATTCTTTTAGTTTACGATTGTATTCTTCTTCGGAAATGTTATCCGGATGTCTTTTCTGTTCGTTATTTGCTTTTTTTACAACAGAAGGAAAAGTCTTGCTCAGTTTTTCCTCTTTCCCCTGATTATTCGGTTGTTGTGTAATAAATTCATTTATCACCACATTCTCTGATAATTCTTTCTGAACATTTTTTTCTTTTTCAGTAGTCGTTTTAGACTGAGTGATCAGGGGCTTGTGTGGCAGGGAAACCTTAGCTTCTTGTATATTCGGTTCTTCTGTTTTAGGAGGTTGTTGTTGAGGAATGGCAGAATGTCGGTTTTGAACAATTTGTATCTTATCCGATTGTTCTAAAAACAGATAAGCGGTAACAGAGCATACGGCAACAATGATACATGCTGCTGCGTATCTGATAAATACAGGTAAAGAAAAGACTTTTTTACGAGGCAGTTCTTTTTCGATAGATTCCCATAAACCTACAGGAACCTCTGTTTCGTGGTCTTTTAATTTTTCCTGTATAAGATGTTCAAAATCTTTATTGTTCATCTTTCTCTGTTTTACAAGGCATAAACCTTTTTATTTTTCAATTATCTATTATAATTCTTCTAATTTTTTTTGTAACAGCCGTTTGGCTCGGGTCAATTGGGAACGAGATGTACTTTCTGTGATACCTAAGGCATCTCCTATTTCTTTATGGGAGTAGCCTTCTATGACAAACATATTGAAAACCGTCCGAAATCCCGGGGGAAGCTCCGCTATCAGTTCCATTAACTCGTCTGCCGATATTCGTTCTATGGCCGAATAATCTACCTCTTGTAAAACTTCCGTATTGTCGATTTCAACCGACTCTTTCAGAATATCATTTTTACGGAGATATTCTAATGCCGTATTTACAAAAATACGTCTCATCCAACCTTCAAAAGATCCGCTTCCTTCAAAAGATCCGATTGCAGAAAAAACCTTGATAAAACCCTCTTGCAACAGATCCTCAGCCGTTTCCCGGTTACTTCCGTAACGCAGGCATACCGACATCATTTTCCGTGCATAGGTATCATATAAAGCTTTTTGAGCTTTCGGATTATGCTGTTTACAACCTTCTATAAGTTGCGTTTCATTCATTCGGTTCGCGTAATTTATTGCGAACAACTATCAAATAGATGTTTTTCTCTATTTGATAGCTGCATCACATACGTATTTTTTGTCTTTTTTTAGGAATCTGGAACTTTAATAATCGTTTTAATGTCAAAAGTTCCAGATTGCTTCTATATATTTCGGAATAAGAATTAATCTAACTTGTGGATTATAAGTCCAGATCGGAGCTTGGGCTCGAACCATGTCGTTTTGGGAGGCATGATATTTCCGGAGTCGGCAATGTCCATTAATTGTTTCATTGATACAGGATAAAGGGCTAAAGCCACCTGCATTTCTCCGCTATCCACTCGTTTTTTCAGTTCTCCTAATCCGCGGATTCCTCCTACAAAATCGATACGTTTATCAGACCGGAGATCTTTAATCCCTAAAATTTCGTTTAATATGAGATTGGATGAAATCGTTACGTCAAGAACTCCGATCGGATCATTATCGTCATAAGTTCCCGGCTTTGCCGTAAGACTATACCATTTGCCTGCAAGATAAAGAGAGAAATTATGTAAAGCAGAAGGTTTGTATATCTCGTATCCTTTTTCTTCCACAATAAAATTCTGATGTAATGCAGACAGAAATTGTTCGGCTGTTAATCCGTTGAGGTCTTTTACGACGCGATTATAATCGATGATCGTAAGTTGGTTGGCAGGGAAACATACGGCCATGAAATAGTTGTATTCTTCGTCTCCTTTATGATTTGGATTTTGTTTTGCCTTTTCCGCACCGACCAACGCTGCTGCTGCCGAGCGATGATGTCCGTCTGCGATATATAGTGCCGGCATTTTTGCGAATTCTGCCGTAATGGTAGAGATGTCGTTTTCATCATCGACTATCCAGAATGTATGCCCGAATCCGTCCCCTGGTGCTATAAAATCATATACAGGTTTTTGATCTGTATATTTCTTTATGATCATGTCTAATATTTTATTATCCGGATAAGCAAAAAATACCGGTTCGATGTTGGCGTTATTTACACGAACATGCTTCATCCGGTCTTCTTCTTTATCCCGGCGAGTCAGTTCGTGTTTTTTGATAATGCCGTTCATATAATCCGGAACATAAGCTCCCACGACGAGACCATATTGAGTTTTCCCGTTCATGGTTTGTGCATAAATGTAATAATTTTCTTTTTCGTCCTGTATCAGCCAGCCTTTATCTTGAAATTTTTGAAAATTTTCGGCTGCTTTTGCATATACACGCTCATCATGTTCATCTGTTCCGGAAGGAAAATCTATTTCGGGTTTAATAATGTGATAGAGTGATTTTTCATTTCCCGCAGCTTCGGTTCGAGCTTCTTCCGAATTCAATACGTCATAGGGGCGGGATGCTACCTCTTCTACAAATTTTTGGGGTGGTCTTATTCCTTTAAACGGTTTTATTTGAGCCATATTATAGATTTTAAAATATATGCGAAAATAATATTTAGAACGGATAAAGCGTTAAGATGACAGAGGAATTTAGATTTCTTTGTCATCTTAACGCTTTGTTATAAACGTAAAAATATGTTTATTTGTTTACTTTAAACTTGTCTATACCCTCTTTCAAAAATCCTACCGATTGTTTTGCTGCGGCGATTCCTGCGTTGATGTTGGCTTCGGCTGTTTGAGCACCCATTTTCTTCGGAGTGAAGAAATAGCGTCCTGTAAATTTTTCTGCGAACACAGATGCATTATCAGGTGTAATGTCCGATACGTAACGGAAATCCGGACGTTCATCCATTATTTGCACTAATTCTTCTTCATTTATGACTTCCTTGCGTGCTGTATTAATGAGCATAGCGCCTTTGGGCATTTGTTTCAGAAGAGCATAATTGATCGATTTTTTAGTTTCATTGGTTGCCGGAATATGCAATGATACATATTGACAGGTTGAGTAAAGTTCATTGATGTCTGTAATCGGTTTTACTCCCTCTGCTTCCATCACTGATGCCGGGCAATAAGGGTCAAAAGCGAAAACTTCCATTCCGAAACCTTTCGCAATGCGTGCAACGTTGCGACCTACCTGACCAAATGCGTGAATACCTAATTTTTTACCTTTTAACTCTGTTCCTGATGTTCCGTTATACAGATTCCGGGCCATCATAACTGTCATCCCGAATACTAATTCGGCTACTGCGTTTGAATTTTGTCCGGGAGTATTCATTACACAAACTCCGTTGGCAGTTGCTGTTGCAAGGTCGATATTGTCATATCCTGCTCCGGCACGGACAACGACTTTTAATTGTTTGGCGGCATTGAGAACTTCTGCATCGATAATATCACTACGGACAATTAAGCCGTCAACGTCTTTAACAGCGTCCAATAATTTACTTTTTTCTCCGTATTTTTCGAGTAAAGCTAATTCGATACCGGCACTTTCTACTACATCTTTGATTCCGTTTACAGCAACAGCTGCGAACGGTTTATCTGTTGCAACTAATATTTTCATGATCGTATCTCCTTATTAATGAGCTTTTTCAAATTCTTTCATCGTGTCGATCAAAGCTTCGACACTTGATTTTGGCATTGCATTGTAAATGGATGCTCTGAAACCTCCTACGGAGCGGTGACCTTTAATGCCGACCATACCTTTGCTTGTCGCGAATTTGATAAATTCGTCTTCCAGGTCTTTGTATTCGTCATTCATTACGAAACAAACGTTCATGATCGAGCGGTCTTCTACATTAGCTGTTCCTTTAAACAGTTTATTGCGATCTATTTCATCGTAAAGAATAGCTGCTTTTTCGATATTCATTTTTTCAAGCACCTTAACGCCACCCAATTGCTTGTAGTATTTTAATGTTTGCAATGCTGAGAATACCGGTAAACAGGGAGGAGTGTTAAACATAGATCCTTTTTTGATATGGGTTCGGTAATCGAGCATGGTGGGAATAGCACGATCTACATGTCCGAGAGCATCTTCACGAACAATTGCGATTGTAACACCGGCAGGTGCTAAGTTCTTTTGTGCTCCGGCATAAATGATATTGTATTTGGCAATATCGATCGGGCGCGAAAAAATGTCCGAAGACATATCTGCTACCAACGGTACTTTTACGTCCGGATCATAGCGCATTTCAGTACCGAAGATAGTATTATTGGTAGTGATGTGAAAGTAATCGGCATCTTCGGGTACTGTATATCCTTTAGGAATATAAGTAAAGTTAGCTTCTTTTGAAGAAGCGACAACATCGACTTCACCGAATAACTTGGCTTCTTTAATAGCGTTTACAGCCCAAGTTCCGGTTTCAAGATAAGCGGCTTTCTTTTTCAACAAATTGAACGGAACCATGCAGAATTGCAAACTGGCGCCACCACCGAGGAAAACGACTTCGTATCCGGACGGAACATCTAATAACTCTTTTACAAGAGCTTGTGCTTCATCCATTACAGCGACAAATTCTTTGCTACGGTGTGATATTTCCAATAAAGATAATCCTGTCCCTGCAAAATCTAATACGGCATCAGCCGTGTTTTTGATGGTGTATTCACTCAGAATAGAAGGACCTGCGTAAAAATTGTGCTTCTTCATTTGTTCAATATTTATAGTTTATATACTGTTCTATTAATATTTAGGAAATTGTTTTCCGGCATGCATATTAAGGTTTCTATAAATATGTAATATTCGGAGAATTCCGGATCGGATTAAAAACAATTTCTGTTGTATATCGATGCTGCGAAATTAATACAAATTTTATGTATAACAAAAAAAATATCCGATCAATTTGAATATAAATGGACAAATAAAAAAACTATTTGTTATTTTACTCTTCGTTTGGTTTACAATATTATAGTTGTAATCCCGTTTTTAAGGAGTTTGTCTATTTATAACGGTCTTTCCATAAATAAGATAAATGGTCTTTTAATTTATTTTCTGCCGGATTGGGCTGAGGTTTCCATATAGAGTCGTTTTTTAATTCATCCGGAAGAAATTGTTGTTTGACAAAATGATTTTCATAGTCATGTGCATATTTATAGTTTTTACCGTATTCTAATTCTTTCATCAAAGATGTCGGCGCGTTTCGCAAATGTAACGGAACAGGTAGATTTCCGGTACGTTCTACTATCCCTAAAGCATCATTTATTGCCATATAGGCCGAATTGCTTTTAGGACTGCTCGCCAGATAAATCGTTGCCTCGGCCAAAATGATCCGTCCTTCAGGCCATCCGATATTCTGAAGCGCGTCGAAACAAGCATTGGCGATTAACAAGGCATTCGGATTAGCGAGTCCGATATCTTCTGCTGCCGATATGACAAGACGTCGGGCGATAAAGGCCGGATCTTCTCCTCCGGCTACCATTCGGGCTAACCAGTAAATAGCTCCGTCTGGGTCGCTTCCCCGAATCGACTTGATAAATGCCGATATGATGTCATAGTGCATTTCTCCGCCTTTATCGTATGCTGACGGATTTTGTTGCAGTCGTTCTGTTACTGTCGCATCATCGATAATTATTGTTTTTTCAGTTTCGTTCGAGCTGGTAATCAGGTCTAAAATATTGAGAAGTTTGCGGGCATCGCCTCCTGAGTAACGAAACAGTGCATTCGTTTCTTGTATTTTTATTTTTAAGTTTTTCAATACTTTGTCGCAATGAATCGCTCGATCGAGAAGCGCTTGTAAATTTTTTACTTCAAGAGATTTGAGAACATATACCTGGCAGCGCGATAGGAGAGGACGTATTACTTCGAAAGAGGGATTTTCTGTCGTTGCACCGATCAAGGTAACAGTCCCGTTTTCTACAGCGCCTAATAAAGAGTCTTGTTGAGATTTATTGAATCGGTGTATTTCATCAATAAAAAGTATCGGTCTGCCCGTTTGGAACATCCGGTTATTTTTGCATTTTTCTATAACATCGCGTACGTCTTTTACTCCCGAATGAATTGCACTTAGGGTATAGAACGGAACGTCTAACTGATTGGATATGATTTTAGCTAAGGTCGTTTTGCCGACTCCCGGAGGCCCCCATAAAATAAAGGAGGAAATTTGTCCGGCATCGATCATTCGCCGTAAAATAGCGTCTTTCCCTACCAGATGTTCTTGTCCTATGTACTCGTCTAAATTTTGTGGACGTAATCTTTCTGCCAGAGGTTGTAACATAAATATCGCTTTTTGATTTGATATTACAAAAGTACGAAAAAATAGATCGGTGAGATTCTTGTCGGAAGAATAATTTTGATGTGTATGTATAGGGTGTGGAAAGATTAACAACCAATTTATTGTTTTAACTCAAAAAGTATCTTATTTTTGTAAAAATACTTTGGATATACAAAATCTAAACTATGGAATAAGTTGTCCTTTTTATTAATGGTTGGTATATGGTAAACTTTAAAAATACTATTAGAATGAATCATCCTTATTTATTATGGAGTCTGCTCCCCGGATTTTCTTTATTTACCGGATGTACGGTTTCCCCGAAAAAAGAAGTTATAAAGTCAGATGATCGGTTACCGAATGTAATTTATATTTTTTCGGATGATTTGGGTTTTGGTGATTTGAGTTGTTATGGTGCGACAAAAATACAGACTCCACATATCGATTCGTTGGCGGCTCAGGGAGCTCAGTTTATGAACGCTTATGCATCGTCGGCAACAAGTACCCCTTCTCGGTTTTGTTTGTTGACAGGAGCATATCCGTGGCGTTATGAGAATACCGAGATCGCTACGGGGAATGCCGGTATGATTATCGATACGGCATGTGTTACTATGGCTGATCTGTTTAAGAACGCTGGTTATGTTACCGGTGCGATCGGTAAATGGCATTTGGGATTAGGAGGGCCGAATGGACCTGATTGGAATGGAGAGATAACTCCGAGCCCTCGAAATATAGGTTTTGATTATGATTTTGTTATTCCTGCTACGGTAGATCGTGTTCCGTGTGTATATATCGAAAATGACAGGGTGGTAAATCTTGATCCGAAAGACCCTATTTTTGTAGATTATAATAAAAAAGTAGGTAATTGGCCTACAGTAAAAGAGAATCCTGAGTTATTGAAATTGAAATCGAGTCATGGTCATGATAATACGATTATCAATGGTATAGGGCGTATCGGATATATGACGGGAGGTAAATCCGCTTTATGGGTAGATGAGGATATTGCCGACACGATAGTTTCTAAAGCTAAAGCCTTTATAGCCAAAAATAAAGAAAATCCGTTTTTTCTATATTTAGGGACTCAGGATGTGCATGTTCCTCGTATTCCACATCCTCGTTTTGCCGGAAAAAGCGGTTTGGGTGTGAGAGGTGATGTCATATTGCAACTGGATTGGACTATCGGGCGATTGATGCATACGCTTGACAGTTTGGGCATAGCGAATAATACTCTATTTATTTTTACAAGTGATAACGGACCTGTGATTGATGACGGATATATAGATGGGGCTTTGGAAAATCTGAACGGGCATACGCCTATGGGAATTTATAGAGGAGGTAAATATAGTGCTTATGAAGCCGGAACACGTGTGCCGTTTATTGTCCGATGGCCGGATAGAATCAAACCTGTAAAGCAACATGCGTTGTTTTCGCAAGTCGATGTATTTGCTTCTATGGCAGAATTGTTGGGCAAGGATTTACCGAAAGGTGTTGCTCCGGATAGCCAAGGCAATCTTTCTGTCTTTTTAGGTGACGAATCGAAAGACCGGGAATATGTCGTTCAGCAAAATCTGAATAATACACTCTCGATTATTCAGGGAAAATGGAAATATATAGAGCCGAGTAAAATGCCTAATGCCGTTTCATGGGTGGAAATGGATTTGGGAAACAGCCCTGAAGCTCAGTTGTACGATCTGTCTACCGACCCGGCAGAAAAGCAGAATGTAGCGATACAATATCCGGAAGTTGTAAAGCGTCTTTCGGTCTTGTTGAATGAGGTGAAATCTCGAAAAAAATAATGGAATAATTATTGTAAACCTTAAGAATCTGTTTCAGTCAAGTTTTTAAATTCTATTCGAAAGTCATCTTCATAGTTGAAACGGATAGTATAAGATTTAAACAGATTCTAAAATTTAACTGATACAATGAAATATTCTGGTCAAGTTTTATATTCGTTATCGGGAGTCGCAGTTCTGTTTTCTGCATTGTCTTGTTCAGGGGAAAAAGGAAAATCTGCAAAAAACTATAATATTGTATATATTATGACGGATGATCATACGGCTCAGATGATGAGTTGTTATGATACCCGTTATATAAATACTCCGAACCTGGACCGTATTGCAGCAGATGGCGTTCGTTTTACGAACAGCTTTGTTGCCAATTCATTAAGCGGGCCGAGCAGGGCTTGTATGATTACGGGAAAACACAGTCATGCAAATGGATTCACCGATAATACCACTTGTGTTTTTGACTCTTCTCAGCAAACAATGCCTAAACTTCTCCGAAAAGCCGGATATCAAACTGCGTTGGTGGGTAAATGGCATCTTGAAAGTCTGCCTTCAGGATTTGATTATTGGGAGATTCTTCCCGGCCAGGGCGATTATTATAATCCGGATTTTATCCGTATGAATAATGATACGGTACAAAGACGAGGATATGTTACGAACCTGATTACCGACATAGGAATAAATTGGCTGGAGAATGAGAGAGATGAGACCAAACCTTTTGCTATATTCTTGCATCATAAGGCTGTACATCGAGACTGGTTACCTGAGATAAAGAATCTTTCTTTGTATGAAGATAAAATTTTCCCGTTACCGGATAATTTTTTTGATGATTATAACGGACGTCTTGCTGCTGCGGCACAGGAAATGAGTATTGCCGAAGATATGGATATTATTTATGATCTGAAAATGTTGGCAGTTGGGAAAGAGAGTCGTTTAAAATCGGTATATGAACAAATTATAGGTCGGATGACTCCGGAAGAACGTAAGGTTTGGGATCATTTTTATGATCCGATAATACAAGATTTTTATTCTCGGAAACTAAGCGGGAAAGAGTTGGCTGAATGGAAATTTCAGCGTTACATGAGGGATTATATGAAAGTAGTAAAATCCTTGGATGACAATGTCGGGAGGATTCTCGATTATCTTGATAAAAAAGGCTTATTGGAGAATACATTGATTGTTTATACCTCTGATCAGGGATTTTATATGGGAGAACACGGGTGGTTCGATAAACGTTTCATGTACGAAGAGTCTATGCGTACCCCCTTGATTATGCGTTTGCCGAAAGATTTTGATAAAAAAGGAGATATTTCTCAATTAGTTCAAAATATAGATTATGCACCTACATTTTTAGATTTGGCAAGAGTACCTGTCCCTGAAGATATGCAAGGTATTTCTTTACTTCCTTTATTGAAAGGGAAGAATCCGAAAAATTGGAGAAAGTCTCTTTATTATCATTTTTATGAATATCCGGCAGAACATGCCGTAAAACGTCATTATGGAGTTCGTACGGATAAATATAAGTTGATACATTTTTATAACGATATAGATGCTTGGGAACTGTATGATCTCGAAAAAGATCCGACAGAGATGCATAATGTGTTTGATGATCCGGAATACGGGAAAGTCGTTGATTTTATGAATCGAGAACTGGTGCGTTTACAAAAACAGTATAATGATACATTTGCATTATCCTTGAACAAGTTTATGATGGAATAATTGGGGGATACTTTCTCAGAACTTAATAAGAAAGAGGCTGTCTAAGTTTTCCGATAAGAGGATAATATTAGTCTTTTTGGCATTTTTGTTTTTTTAGTGAGAAATAGAGCGGTTTTGCGATATTCAAGAAATGATAAATGATATAAATCGAGTATCTTTGCATCGGTTTAAGGAAAATTCAGATAGGCTCTGAGAGCATGATCATTTTTCCCGATCTGAATGAAAATACGGAGTTTGAATTTTTTCATGAAGTTTGATGAAAAAATTGTGTGATTTCGGTGGAAAATAGAGATGGATGAGGTGGAAAAAGAAATTACCGTTTAAGTTTAACAGATCTGTCACTGTATCTTTGATAGTTGCTATTGCATTTTTTATGCAATTCTTGGATACGACAGCCGTAAATACGGCAATACCCGCAATGGCTCGTTCTTTTAGAGTTGATGTTATTCATTTAAGTACAGGAGTAACGTCTTATTTAATAGCTTTGGCTATATTTATTCCGGTCAGCGGGTGGATTGCCGATCGTTTTGGTACACGCAATGTTTTTTGTATTGCTGTCGCTTTTTTTATTTTAGCTTCGACATTATGCGGGACATCTGTATCCTTGACTCAATTTGTTCTGTATCGTATTATGCAGGGAATGGCGGGTGCGATGATGTCTCCTGTGGGGCGTTTGGCTGTATTGAAGACTACACCTAAGGAAGACTTGCCGGTTGCAATGAACTATATTACTTTACCTGCATTAGTCGCTCCGATTATCGGACCTCTTGTCGGAGGATATTTAACGACTTATTGGGATTGGCGGTATATTTTTTATTTAAACGTTCCGATCAGTATTATATGCATCTTTTTGGCATGGAAGTATATCCCTTCTGAAGAGCGTAAAGAACGGTTGAAAGTTCGTTTTGACGCTGTAGGATTTGTATTGAGCGGTTTTTCTTTAGCCGGATTTATGTATGGAGTTGAAATTTTAAGCAAAGACGGTGTTTCTTATTTTTATTCTTTGTTGATTATAGGTTTTAGTTTGCTTTTGTTGTGGTTTAATGTCAGATATTCGAAACATATATCGCATCCTTTGATCGACTATTCTGTAATGAAAATTAATTCTTATAAAGTGACGATTCTTACCGGGTCTGTATCTCGGATGATTATAGGAGTTTTTCCCTATCTTGTACCGTTGATGTTTCAAGAAGGATTTGGACTGAATCCTTTTGAGTCAGGACTGCTGTTTTTATCCACAATGGTTGGAAATTTGTCTATGAAATCATTGACAGTATGGATTATGCACCGTTTCCGATTTCGTACGATATTGATCGTAAACGGTTGTTTTTCGGCTTTGTTTACTTTCTTTACCGCATTGTTGATGCCTACGACTCCGGTTTATGTCATTGTCTTAGTTTTATTTACAGCAGGTCTTTTTCGATCATTACAGTTCAGTTCTTTAACAACTCTGGCTTTTACCGATACACCAGCTTCCCAGACGACAGCGGCAAATACTTTGTATAGTACCATACAACAAATGTCAACAGGCATGGGAATCGCCATGGGAGCGGTAGTTTTGCGTTTTTCGAATATTATAAATCATGGAATTGCAGGACATTATACCATTCCAGACTTTAGATTGGCGTTTATTTTTGTAACGGTTCTCGGTTTTGTGCATCTTTATGGATACACTAAGTTGTCAAAAGATGCCGGTAGTGTAGTAATGCTGAAGAAAAAAATGTTTTGAAGTTCTCTTTTGTCGGTCAATAAGTTTGAGTAATTTTATAAATAATGAATATTAAAATTAGACAAGAACAAATTTTTGATTATAAGCTTGTTGACGATTTGGTAGAATATGCCTTCAGAAATGTAAAAGAAAGCGATCATACCGAACATCTATTAGTCGGTCGTTTGCGCAAATCGGATGCTTTTATTCCGGAACTTTCTTTAGTAGCAGAGGTTGATGAGAGAAAAATAGTGGGACATATTTTACTCACGAAAGTGGCGATAGTATCAGGAAATGAGTCGGTTATTTCATTAGCTGTAGCTCCGCTTTCCGTCTTACCTGAATTTCAGAAACAGGGTATAGGAGGAGAGTTGCTTCGGGAAGCACATAAACGAGCTTCACAGTTGGGCTATAGTTCTGCCGTTTTATTAGGGCATAAAGACTATTATCCGAGATTCGGTTATAAAAAAGCTTCTGATTTTAACATCGAGTTTCCTTTCGATGTCCCAGAAGAATATTGTATGGCAATAGAATTATTTCCCGGTGCTTTGGACGGAGTACAGGGTATAGTACATTATTCCGATCCTTTTAGGATATAAGATATATAGGCTTTAAGAGCAAATGTTTTATTTTTTTAGATAAGCATACCAATAAAAACTACCTACGAATAGAGCACCTCCGATAATGTTTCCTAATGTTGCCGGAATGAGATTGCTTACCAAGAAATCGTAAACCAATATGTCTGCTCCTTGGAGCATACCTAACGGAATGAAGAACATGTTGGCTATACTGTGTTCATATCCGATTGCGACAAAACCCATAACCGGGAACCACAATCCTATGAATTTCCCGGCAGTACTTGACGAACTCATTCCTAACCATACGGCAAGACATACGAGCCAATTAGCTCCGATTCCTTTTAAGAAGACTGTAATCCAAGACATCGATACTTTGGCGACTGCAATATTTTTTATTGCCGAATGCCAAGGATCGGATGCGACAACTCCTGTCGAATGTACCATAACATAAACAAAAAAAAGAGCTCCGAGAAAATTACTGAAGTAAACGATAACCCAGTTTTTCCATACTGCCGTCCATTTATATTTGTCGTTTAATACTCCCGGTATTAAAATCGCATTATTGCCGGTGAATAGTTCTGCTCCGGCGATGACAACTAATATGAGCCCCAAAGGGAACATGCAACCGGAAAGAAGTTTTTGTAGTCCGGGATTGTTATTCGTTATTTCAGGAAATCCGCTGCCGATTAGAAGAGACAATAATCCTCCCATTGCTATATAAATTCCGGCCAATATGCCTAAAATAACGGTTTTTCGTGTACTGAATTCGATTTTTTGCAAAGCCGATTTTTCTGCAGATATTACTATTTCTGAGGGAGGTAATGTGCTCATAATGTGTTCCGTTTTTTAATAAAGTGCAAATATAACGGATTTTATTGCAGTCGAAGCGGGTGGAAAAAATATCTTCATAAGATTGAATCGGTTTTCATTGTTAAATAATGTTTATTGAAAAACAATTGAGAGATTTGGAATGTTTTATAGTCAAACAAGCGATACAGGATCGTTTATTAGACGAACAATAGAGATTGTAGTCTGGAATAACGTGGAAAGCTTTAAGTTTTATCTATTTATGATATTCTTGTTTTTTGTGTGTTTCATTGGTATTATTATCCTTGCTTATTCTTGGAATAAGCTATCCTCTTTCTTGTTTTTGATATATTTCAAGTTTGGGAAGGCCGGCTCGGGAGAGACCGGCCTTCTGTTTTTATATTCAATAAAATTTAAACATCTCCTTTGGGAGTTTACCTGAATTTTATACGGGTCGGTTAGGAGCTTCCTTCGAGGATGTTCTGTTGTCTTTACGAGGATGATAGCGGGCTATTTGACGAGGGAAAACGGGAAAATAAACCGGAAGAAAGCGCAAAAATGACCTGATGATATTTTCTTATTGGCAAATTTAGATAGGCTCTAAATCTCATGCAGCTTTTTCAAATAAATAAGGCAGGTTTTTGTCGCCTGCCTTAATCCTTTTTCGGTTATATACTTTTTTTGAGACATGGATTCGATTAAAAGAAACCGGACGTCCGTGTTTTTCGATTTCTTCCTCTCGGCTCGCTTTTCTGTTAGCTTTGAGGTAATCTTCTTGAGTAAATTTCATTTTCTTTTTCATCGCCGAATTAAATTAACGGACTGCAAAGATAGTGAAATTTAGTGGATAACACATCATAAAGCTTCTTTCCAATGTTTTATATTGGAATTTATCGTTTCCATGACTTCTTTTGTTCTTCCATTCAAAATTAGTTTGTACATAGATTGTGCAAATCCGAGCATTTGGTCGAACTCTATTTTGGGGGGCATTGCTAAAGCATTAGGATCGGTCATAATATTTACTAATACCGGACCATCTGTTTTCATCGCCGATTCGAGAACAGATTCTACATTGTCAGGATGTCGTACGGTAAACCCGGTCATACCCATAGCCTTAGCTACAAGTTCAAAGTCAGGATTCAGCATATTCGTTTGGTTGTCAGGGAGTCCGGCTACTTCCATTTCTAATTTTACCATTCCTAAAGCCCTGTTGTTAAACACTATGATTTTTACAGGGAGTTTATACTGTACAATTGTTTCTAAATCTCCCAAGAGCATAGAAAGTCCGCCATCACCGCACAGGGCTATAATTTGCCGTTCGGGAGCAGCCAATGCAGCGCCGATTGCTTGAGGCATAGCATTTGCCATTGATCCGTGATTAAATGAGCCTAACATCGTTCGTTTTCCGGTACTTTCCAGATAACGAGCTCCCCATACGCAAGTCATCCCTGTATCTACGGTAAATATGGCATTTTCATCGGCTTTTTTATTGATAAGATGCATTACATATTCGGGATGTATCTTGTTTTCCGCACCTTTGTTTGTGACATAAGTATTGAGATTCTTTTTTACGGTTTCGTATATTTTCAAATGCCGTTTAAGGAAACTGTCATCCTTTTTGGGTTCTATAAGCGGGTTTAGTATTTTGAGAGTATCTTTAACATCTCCGACTACACCCATATTTACTTTCGCTCTTCTTCCTATGCGATTAGCTCGGATATCGACTTGGATGATATAACTGTTTTCGGGCATAAAGGGGGTATATGGGAAATCCGTGCCTAACAATAATAATATTTCCGCTTCTTGCATACTATAATATCCTGATGGCAAGCCCAATAGTCCGGTCATGCCTACTTCATTCGGATTATTATGTTGAATTCCCATTTTCCCTTTAAACGAATATGCGACAGGTGCATTTAAAGATTGTGACAATTCGACTACTTCGTCATGAGCATTTTGTGCACCTATACCGCAAAAGATGGTGATTTTATTCGCTTTGTTCAATAAAGAAGCAATTTTTTTTATTTTTGTAATCTGGGGAGAAACAACGGGTTGTGTGTGATAAGGCGTGTTAGAAGAATCTATGTTGGCAACTTTCTGAGAAGTTAAGTCTCCGGGTAACCCGATGACAGAAACGCCTTTTTTTGAAATAGCTGTTTGAATTGCAGCTTGCATCATTCTCGGCAATTGCTGTGCGGTTGTCGCTATTTCGTTGTAATAGCTGCAATCATCGAATAATTTTATCGTATTTGTTTCTTGAAAGTATTTAGTGCCGAATTCATGGGTGGCGATTGTTGAGGCTATTGCTATTACTGGAGCATTGGAACGATGAGCATCATATATTCCGTTTATCAGATGCACATGCCCCGGTCCGCTGCTTCCGGCACAGCAAGCGATATTACCGGTTATTTGGGCTTCAGCTCCGGCGGCGAAAGCTCCTGTTTCTTCATGACGGACATGTATCCAATCTATTTTTTCATTTCGTCTTACTGCGTCATTGATTTCATTCAAACTGTCTCCAGTGACAGCGTAAATTCGCTTTACTCCGGTATCGACCAGCATGTCAACGACTTGTTCTGCTACTTTTTGTGCCATAAATATCTCTATAAGTTTATATAATAACGATTTTGCGTAGATATAAAACATTTGACAGGGAGAATGGTTTTCATATATTGGCAATTTAAAGATATGATTTGGCGTGAAAAATAGTTTTGATAGTAAAAAGAGGTTATATTTTGGAGTTATTGGCTGTGAAAGAAGAACTTGTGCCGAATTTAATTGTATTATTATAAATATGTAATATAATTGTAACGTAAGTATTCTTCTTTTGCAGAAAATACGATGATATGGGAGATAAGAAGTTAAGCCGATATTACTTAGACCGGGATATTAGTTGGATGTATTTTAACCGAAGAATTCTTCAGGAAGCCTGCAAGGAAGATGTTCCTTTGTTAGAACGTTTAGCTTTCTTGGGAATTTATTCTAATAATTTAGATGAATTTTTTCGGGTACGTGTGGCAACTCAAAATCGGATTGCCGAATGTAATGATCGCTCTGCTTTACGGGAAAGAGAGAATGCCAAACAACTTATTAAGCGTATAGCTAAACTAAATGGCAGTTATTCTAAGGATTATGAGAAGGCGGTAAAGGATGTGACAGAGAAATTGCGCGGTGAAAATATCTATTTGATTTCTGATAAGGAAGCAGATGAGGAGCAACTCGGTTTTATTCGTTCTTTTTATTGGGAAAAATTGAATGGTTTTATTGTTCCGGTTTGGTTTTCGGCAATAAAGCAACTTGACAGTGAGACTGATGAAGACATATATTTGGCTGTAAAATTGTCGAAAGAGAATACGAACGCTACTTCGGAATATGCATTGCTTGAACTTCCGGTTTCTGTTTGTGGGCGTTTTGTACGGTTACCCGATAAAGACGGGAAAAGTTTTTTGATGTATCTCGATGATGTAGTCAGATGCTGTTTATCTTTGATTTTTAATGGATTGGATTATGTCCGTTTTGAAGCGTACTCTTTTAAATTTACTCGTGATGCTGAGATGGAAATCGATAACGATTTGCGTAACGGAATGCTTCAGAAAATATCCAAAGGAATCAAAAGCCGTAAAAAAGGAGAGCCTTTGCGTGTCGTTTATGACATGGAGATGCCTAAAGATCTTTTGAAAAGGGTATTGAAAAAATTAAATCTTGACAGTCTCGATACTGTTTTGGGAGGTGGACGTTATCAGAATCATAAAGATTTGATGCACTTCCCGGATTGCGGGCGTAAAGATCTGAAATATCCTTTGTGGCCTCCTATATTGAAGAAGGAACTTTCTGTTTCCGGAAGTATTTTTGATGAAATTCATAAAAAAGATCGTTTTATACATGTTCCTTATCACAGTTTTGATTCTTTTATACGGATATTGCAAGAAGCTGCGGTAAATAAACAGGTAAAAGGTATCAAAATAACTCTTTATCGTTTAGCTAAAGAGTCGAAAGTGGTAAAAGCTTTGATTGGTGCTGCTCGTAATGGGAAGAAAGTAACTGTTGTTATCGAGTTACTTGCGCGTTTTGATGAGGCTTCTAATATCGGATGGTCGAAAAAAATGCAGGATGCAGGAATCAAAGTGATTTTTGGAGTAGAAGGTTTGAAAGTACATTCGAAAATTGCCCATATTTCAATGAAAACAGGTATGGATATTGCTTGTATAAGTACGGGAAATTTTCATGAAGGAAATGCACGGTCTTACACTGATTGTATGTTGATGACCTCAGCTCCACGTATTGTGAAAGATGTTAATTCCGTATTCGATTTTATCGAATATCCTTACATACCTGTTCGTTTTAAAGAATTATTGGTTTCACCGAATGAGATGAAGCGAAAGTTTTTATCTCTTATCAATGACGAGATAAAAAATAAAAAAGCGGGAAAACCGGCGTATATTAAGATTAAGATAAATCATGTAACAGATCCTGTTATCGTAAATAAATTATACGAAGCGTCGCAAAAAGGAGTGTTGATAGATATGCTTGTACGAGGAAATTGTTCTCTTATTACAGGAGTGCGGGGAGTAAGCGATAATATACATATTAACGGTATTGTCGATCGTTATTTGGAGCATTCGCGCATATTTATTTTTGCGGCAGGAGGAAAGGAAAAAGTTTTTCTCGGTTCGGCAGATTGGATGCCGCGTAATTTGGATAACCGTATAGAAGTCATAACGCCGGTGTATGATCAAGCTATAAAGGAGGAAATGAAAAAAATTATCGATTATGGATTGAGAGATACTTTGCAAGGACGTGTAGTAGATGGTACTGGTAAAAATTGTTCATGGACTACGGACAGTGATGTCTCATTTCGTTCCCAAAGTGCATTGTATGATTATTATTTAGAAGAAAATCAAAAATGAATAAAGAAAATAGGAGTAAAAATAAGCGGTCTGAAATGAATTATGCTGCTATCGATATAGGTTCTAATGCGGTGCGATTGCTTATTAAGCATATAAACGAAAATTCTGAAAAAAAATTCTCGAAAGTATTGTTGCTTCGTGTACCTCTTCGTTTAGGATTTGATGTCTTTTCTAAAGGACGTATCTCTGAAAAGAAAGAAAAAAATATGATTCGTTTGATGAAATCGTATCGTCATTTAATGAAGATATATGATGTCGCAGACTATCGAGCCTGCGCAACTTCTGCAATGCGGGATGCTGTCAACGGGAAAGATATTATTAAAATGATAGAGAAAAAAACCGGAATTAAAATTGAGATTATTACGGGACAGGAAGAAGCCCGTATGGTCTATAATAACCATATAGAGTGTATGGAAGACCGGCATGGGAATTATATGTATGTGGATGTTGGCGGCGGAAGTACAGAGGTCAATTTATTGGTAAAGGGTGAGTTGGTCTGTTCCAAATCTTATAATATAGGAACGGTACGTATGTTGAATGATGCGGTAGATTTTGGAGAGTGGAAACGTCTTGAAGCCGATATGAGAACATTATCGGAAATCTATTCCGGAACTAATATTATCGGTTCAGGTGGGAATATCAATAAATTGTATCGTTTGGCAGAGAAAACCGATAAGAAACGACAGCGCATATCGGTTATAGTATTGAAGTCTCTTTATGAGAAACTTAAGTTGCTTTCGTTCGAAGAACGTATGCAAGTATTTAATTTGAAACCCGATCGGGCAGATGTTATTGTTCCGGCATCCGAAATATTTCTGACGATAGCAGAAATTCTCCATTCTGAATACATTTATGTGCCTGTGATCGGACTGGCTGATGGCATTATAGATGGGTTGTATGCAGCTAACCGTAATAGGTAATATGTGTTTTTGTAATAAAAATGTAATATAAATGCATTATGAATGAAACATGAATGGCTAATTCGCTGGTTATCTTTGCAAAATAATTAAAAGATAATATATGGAGTCATTGGCTTTTATACAGTGGTGTCTTGACCATTTGAATTATTGGACTATTACTTTATTAATGGCTATAGAAAGTTCGTTTATCCCTTTTCCTTCGGAGATTGTAGTTCCACCTGCTGCATACAAGGCGGCTGCCGGTGAACTGAATATTTATCTGGTGGTTTTGTTTGCAACATTAGGAGCAAATATCGGAGCTTTGGTGAATTATTATTTAGCGATGTGGATAGGACGCCCTTTAATATATAAATTTGCATCGAGCCGTATCGGACATATGTGTTTGATCGATGAGGCATCCGTTATGAAAGCCGAAAAATTTTTTGATGATAACGGTCGTATATCGACTTTTGTAGGACGTTTAGTTCCTGCAGTCAGACAGTTGATTTCTATACCTGCCGGGCTTGCACGTATGAAGTTGTCTACATTCTTGCTTTATACGACATTAGGGGCAGGTCTTTGGAATATCATATTAGCTGTGATAGGATATTATCTCGAATCGGTCGTTCCTCAAGATCAGTTAATGAGTAAAGTAGCAGAATATAGTAAAGAGCTTTCTTGGGGTTTTATAGCTTTGGGTATTTTAGTATTAGGGGTGTTGATATATAAAGGAGTAAAAAAGCCTTGATGCATTATGAAAATTTTGGGCAAGGTTCTTTGAGTTTTCACTTTTAGAGCCTGTCGTAAATTTTGCTCGGGTCAGATTTGAGAGTTTCTTTCGAGGATATTTTTCTGTTTTCAGGAGGATGATAGCGGGCTATTTGACGAGGGAAAACGGGAAAACAGACCGGAAGAAAGCGCAAAAATGACCTGATAATATTTTTTTATCGGGAAATTTAGACAGGCTTTTAGATAAGTACTGTTTGCAGTTCCTTTAAATCTTTGACTATATAATCGGCTTTGGCCTGTATGAGTTCTTCCTTACTACCGTAGCCATATAGGATTCCTGCTGAAGAAATGTGATTAGCCTTAGCTCCTTCTATATCGTGTTTCCGGTCTCCGATCATGATACATTTATCTAATTTGTTTTTGAGTTGGCAGTTTTCTAATACGTAGTTAATGACGTCTTTCTTGGAAGATCGGCTGTCATCAAAAGTCGCGCCTCCTATAAAATCGAAATAGAATGATAGTTCAAAATGATCGAGTATCTGTTTGGCTAAAATTTCAGGTTTAGACGTTGCTAATAATATTTGCTTGTTTTCCTTTTTCTGTTTCTGTAAGAAATCTTTTATTCCGGGATAAACTGCGTTTTCGAATATTCCTTTTGAAGAAAAATATTCATGATATTTTGATGTTGCAAGAGTTGCTTGCTCTTCAGTAAAATGATAGAATTCTTTAAAAGAATCTTTGAGAGGTGGACCAATGAACGGTTGCAGCAAGCTTAATTCTTTTATTTCAATTCCAAAATGTTTCAGAGCATATTGTACCGATCGGGTAATGCCAGTCATTGAATCGGTAACAGTTCCGTCCAAATCTAAGAGCAGATAGGAGTATTTCATTTTTTATTTAAGGGTTATTTTGACGGTTATTTTTGAGTGTGGCAAATAAATATAATTTTTTTTAATCCGTCAATAGATGATGTTGGAAAATCGATTTTGAAAAAACAGAATCTGATTTCTTGGATGTAATTTTGAAAACATTATAGACAACATCTTGTTGCCTATAATGTCTCCTATATATAGGAATAAAGAGTCTAAATTTCGCTCGGCTCTGTTTTGAAAATAATAATTTCTTAATCGGAAAATATTTAAGGATTTTCCAAGTTTTTTATTTTCTCGGCCAATGAATAAGCGTGATTAATGGCTTTGTCTTTCATTTGTCTCAGAATCTTCTCATCATGCCGGTTAGCGTAAGAGAGGCCTCCGCTATATATATAGCCTTCCCATTGCAATCCGCATAGATTGGCCAGCTGTTTATAGGGCGGAAGAAAATCTTCGATAGGATAATTTTGTAATCCGCCGTAACAGTACATTTCCTCTGGAGCACCGGAAGTGAAAGAAAGTATCAACTTTTTGCCTTTCAGCTTGTCTCCTGTTCGCCCGTGAGAAAAACCGTGTACAAACGTTTGTTCTATCCAACGATGCAGTAGAGAAGGTGCACTATACCAGAATAGAGGAAATTGGAAGACGATAATATCTGCACGAAGCAGCCGTTTTTGTTCTGTTTCTATATCTATGCGGAAATCCGGATATAATTTGTCTAAATAAGCAAACTCTGCTTCAGGTAACAGACTGTTCAGTTCTTCCAATATATTTTTATTTGCGAATGAATTATTTAAATCAGGGTGTCCCGATACTATCAATATATTTTTCATATTTCAATGTAACAGGTTATTTACTTGTTTTTGGGATTGAATTGTTTATCATAATTCAGCAAAAAACGTACCAGCTCGGGATTACGATGTGACCATTGGAAATCTGCTTCTTGATCGAGCGGGCGAATAGCTTCCATTTCTGCATCGGTAAGGGAGAAATCAAATACATCCAAATTCTGCTTCATCCGTTCTATATGAGTAGACTTGGGAATAGCGATAATATTTCGTTGAATGAGGTAGCGCAAGGCTACTTGTGTGGCTGTTTTGTTGTGATTCTCAGCAATTTTTGCGATAGTAGGGTTGTCGAACAGAGTTTTATTTGCCTGTGTGAGCGGAGCCCATGCCATAATATGGGTATCGTATTTGTTCATCTCTATCTCCGCATCCCATTGTTGGCTGAATACGTTCGTTCGTAATTGATTTACCGCAGGCTTTATATCGACATTTTCTGCTAAATCTACGAAACGGTCGGGATAAAAGTTACTCAAACCAATACTTCTTACTTTTCCGGCTTTTACAGCTTTTTCCATAGCTCGGTATGTTCCGTAATAATCTCCGAAGGGTTGGTGAATGAGTAACAGGTCGATATATTCGGTGCGCAATTTTTGTAAAGACTCATCGATACTGGCTGCTGCTCTACTTTCTCCTGCATTGCTGATCCAGACTTTGGTAGTAATGAATAATTCGCTGCGAGGAACACCACATTTCGTAATGGCTGCACCTACACCTTCTTCATTATAATATGCTTGTGCTGTGTCTATGCTACGGTAACCTACACTGATGGCATCGAGTACACAACGTTCGCATTCTTCAGGAGAGACCAGATAAACTCCATAACCTAAGATCGGCATCTCTACGCCGTTATTTAATTTTACTTTTTGCATGATTTCTTATTTTTTTAGCATTTCTATTTTTTCTAACCATTTCATAACATCTTCTTCAGCTTGTTTTACCTGACTACCTCGTATCGGAAGCCCCTTTAAAACATTCGATTTCGGACAAAGAGCCTTTATGTCGTTTTCTGAATGCCCCATGCGGCTTCCTTCATGAGTCATAAACGGAATGACTGTTTTTCCTGAGAGATTATAACTTGATAAAAATGTCGCTACCGGAGGTGCTATTGTTGCCCACCAGCAAGGTGAACCGACAAAAATGACATCGTATTTATCGATATCTTTTACTTTAGTTTTTAAAGCGGGTTTATAGTTGTCGTTGATTTCTTTTTTAGCTTGATCGACAACTTCTTGGTAGTTTTTGGGATAGGGTTTTATAGGTTGAATTTCAAATAAATCACCATTAGTACCTTTTTGTATCTGTTCGGCAACAGCTTTGGTATTCCCGCTATAAGAATAGTAGGCTACTAAAATTTTTGAATCGTTATTTTGTGCCGAAGAATTAAAGGTAGTTGATATCATAAGGATAAAAATAAGTATAGAATGCCGAGTTTTCATAATTTTTTATGTTTAGACATTGAGAGAATACTCCCTTTTTCTATTTGTTTCTTCCTTTTGCTATTAAAATTATTTATTTGTAAGATGCTGCATAAATATTTATACAATCCTCATTACTTAGCGGGATACGATCACAAGAAAAGAGAAAACCCATGGTATCTTTAGCATTGATGGCGAATTTCTCAAATTCATCGGGGGTAATACCATAATCGGACATTTTGAGATCGGCTACGCCGCAATCTTCCTGAAGCTTTGTAAGAGCAGCTATAAAATCCATTGGTTTTGTTGCGTTTTTCATACCCATGACCTTTGCCATCTTTATAAAACGATCATCGCATACGTGTTGTTTAATAAGGTGGGTAAAGTAAGCTTTGCTTATCATGATCAGCCCGGCTCCGTGAGGAAGTTCCTGATGATAAGCAGACATGGCATGTTCCAGAGAGTGTTCGCTGTTACACCGGCCTACACACATTACAGATCCGGAAAGAGTATTGCCGAATGCAACTTTTGTGCGGGCTTCTATGTCGTTTCCGTTTTTTACTGTCTTCGGCAGATTGAGAGACACATTTTCTATAGCAGTTAAAGCATACATGTCGCTCATTAAATTTGCACCGTTCGATACGTATGCTTCTATGCTGTGAAATAGTGCATCAAATCCTTGATAGGCAGAAAACTTCGGAGGAACGGATAGCATTAGTTCAGGATCGACAATTGCGAGAACGGGAAATAAAGCAGGATGTACAAAGCCTGTCTTCTCATGAGTCGTTTCATTCGTGATGACGCAGCCGGGGTCGGTTTCCGACCCTGTTCCTGCGGTTGTCGTGATGGCGATAATAGGTAATGGTACATTGGTTATAATCTTACCTTTTCCGCTTCCTGAAGGAATATAATCCCAATAATCTCCGTCATTAGTAGCCATAACAGCGATAGCTTTTGAAGCGTCCATGACACTACCTCCTCCCAAAGCTACAATAAAATCACATCCATTTGTTCGGGCAGCATTTCCTCCTGCCATGACCGTAGATTTTAAAGGATTTGCTTCAATCTGGTCAAATATAGTAAATTCTACCCCGGCTTTTTGAAGTTGTTCTTCTGTACGTTTTAGGTACCCGTTTATTTTAGTTGATTTGCCGTTAGATATTACGAGTAAAGCTTTTTTCCCCGGCATTTTCTGAGAATGCAAATGGTTTAACATTCCTGCACCGAATAAGGTATGTGTCGGGACATACATATCAAAGTTCATTTTTGTGTTCATAATTGATTTTGTTTTTTGTTATCTATATTGCAAAATTATATTGGTTATTTATATTGATTTGTAGATGAATTACAGGTATTTGTACCATTATTACGGATTTGAAAAAGTACAGATTATAGTATCGATAAAAGTGTTAACTTTGCATTAATCCAAAACAGCAAAGCTATGAAAGATAATATTTTAAAGATAGAGACGGTCGATCAGTATAATTCTCGTATGGGGATCGAAACTTTGCATCCGTTAGTTAGTGTGATAGATATGTCGAAGGCAAAGCCTGTGCGTCATGCTCGAATGAGTTTTGGTTTTTATACGATTTTTTTGAAAGAAGTGAAGTGCGGAGATTTGATATATGGCAGACAATATTATGATTATCAAGAGGGGACTCTTGTTTTCCTTGCTCCGGGTCAGATAATCGGTGTCGAAGATAATGGGGAGATTATTCAGCCTAAGGGGTGGGCTTTGACTTTTCATCCTGATTTAATAAGAGGAACATCTCTCGGTAGAAATATCAAAAATTATACGTTTTTTTCTTATGAAGTGAATGAAGCGCTTCATTTATCGGATCAAGAAAGACAGATCGTATATGATTGTTTGCATAATATAGAGCATGAACTTCGACATGGTGTAGACAAGCATAGTAAAACTTTAATTTCAAAAAATATCGAGTTGTTGTTAGATTATTGCATTCGTTTTTATGAGCGTCAATTTGTAACACGGACTAATGTCAATAAAGATGTACTTATGAAATTTGAGGACATTCTGAATGACTATTTCCATACAGATAAACCTCGTAGTATAGGATTACCTTCTGTGAAATATTGTGCCGACCGGTTGTGCTTGTCTCCTAATTATTTCGGTGATTTGATAAAGCGGGAAACCGGAAAAACGGCACAAGAATATATTCAGCTCGAGCTGATAAATATGGCAAAAGAACGGATTTTAGATACGGATAAGACGATAAGTGAAATTGCGTATGGTTTAGGTTTTCAGTATCCACAGCATTTCAGTCGTTTATTTAAAAAGTGTGTAGGTTGCACGCCAAATGAATATAGACAGCAAAGTTAATTGGTAGATTTATGGGAAAGTTCGGCAATTGTAACAGAGTAATTCTTGAGCTTTAGAGCTCATCTGAATTTTACTCGAGATTTGGGAGTTTCGTTTGAGGATGCTTTTTCTGTTTTATGAGAAGGGTAAGAGATATATCTGTCGATTGAAAACGAGAAAAAAGACCGGAAAAAGACGTAAGTCTTAATTTATTTGATTACCGATCTTTCATTTTTTATGACTATCTTTGTTCAAACTATTTTATTGATAAGATCCGGCTGATAAATGGGCTTTGGTTATCGTGAGTAGTTTTTTTGAAAAGTAGTAGAATTATATGAGATTTGATGAATTAAATCTAGGACCGGAAGTTCTGGAAGGTTTGAGTGCAATGAATTTTAAAGAAACGACTCCGGTGCAGGAACTTACCATACCTGTAATTTTGGAGGGAAGAGATTTGATCGCTTGTGCTCAGACGGGAACGGGTAAGACTGCCGCATATATACTTCCTTTGTTGAATTTACTTACTAAAAATAAGAACGGTGATGATGCCGTAAGGGCTGTGATCATAGCGCCGACAAGAGAATTGGCGCAACAAATAGATATGCAGTTTGAGGGTTTTTCTTATTTTTTACCTATTTCGACTTTTGTCGTGTCCGGAGGTGGCGACGGGGCGCAATGGGATCAACAGAAACGAGGATTGCTTATGGGGGCTGATGTGGTAATCGCTACACCGGGGCGGCTTATATCTCATTTGGTAAATAGCGGAGTGAAGTTGCCTTTTGTGGAATATCTTATTCTTGACGAAGCTGACAGGATGCTGGATATGGGATTTTATGACGATATTATGCAGATATGTAATCACCTTCCGAAGAAGCGGCAGACAATTTTATTTTCTGCAACTATGCCTCCTAAAATAAGACAGCTTGCTAAAAATATATTACATAATCCTGCAGAAATTAATATAGCGGTTTCAAAACCTAATGAGGCGATAAGGCAGTCGGCGTATGTTTGTTATGAAAACCAGAAAATGGCGATCATAGAAGCTGTTTTTTCTAAGAAAATTGAGGGTAAGACTATTATATTCTCTTCTTCGAAACAGAAGGTTAAGGAACTTACGACGAAACTTAGGCGAATGAAGTACAATGTCCGGGCTATGCATTCTGATCTTGAACAGTCTCAACGGGAAGAGGTAATGCTTGATTTTAAAAACGGTAAGGTTGATGTTTTGGTTGCAACGGATATTGTGGCCAGAGGCATTGATATTACAGATATCGGTTTGGTTATCAATTTTGATGTACCTCATGATCCTGAAGACTATATTCATCGTATCGGACGTACGGCACGTGCAAGTGCTGAAGGGGAAGCTATTACTTTTATATCTGATATAGAACGGGATAAGTTTTTCAGGATAGAAAAGTTTATTGATAAAGATATCTTTAAAAATCCTATTCCTGAGGGGTTAGGCGAAGCTCCGGGATATGATGTGGAACAGCTTTCCCGAGGACACCGCAGAAGAGGGAGACATAATAATTCTCGTTCGGCTGGAGGAAGAAGTCAGGGGAAACGGACTTTTTACCGGAAAACACCTAAGAAAGACGGGAACAAAAGAAAAGAATTGTAAATTATAATTTTTATAAAACTTTTTACTTGAAGAAATGTTATTGAATTATAGTTTTTAATATATCAAACTTAAATAATTTAGGATATGGAAAAGGAATCTTCTTCAAGTGTGAAATCAAATAAATTTATACAAATGACTCTGACTTTTTTATTGTCGGAGTGCTGTTCCAATGCAGCAAGGCTTTTTTTACGGTTGTTTGTCGGGATATTAATGTTGACTCATGGAATTGCTAAAATTGAAAATTTCGATACATTAGTCGATACTTTTCCCGATCCGATAGGTTTGGGAACGTTGACTTTGCCTTTGATCATTTTAGTCGAAGTAGGAGCTTCTATTTTAGTTATGGTCGGCTTTCTTACCCGATTAGCTTTAATCCCGTTGATTTTCTCGATGATTGTCGCTGCTTTTTTGACATTCCCTACATTCGCTTTGGCTACATCCGAACTTCCGTTGATGTATTTGGGAATTTTTATAACGCTTTTATTAGCCGGTCCGGGAAAATGTTCGATAGATTATCTCTTGGACAAGGCCTATAACAGAAAATAAAAACCTTATATTTGTACTCAAAAGTATGAAGATAAGGTTATGAGCAAGAATTTGAAGAGGGCATTGAAGATAACGTTTATCTCTATGCTCTCATTAATTGTTATCGTATTATCGGCTATTGCGGTAGCCGTGAATTTTGTGTTTACTCCGGAAAAGCTTACTCCGGTTGTTAATCAAATTGCGAATAGAACTCTAAACGCTCAAGTTGAAATTGGAAGCGTGGAGTTGACTTTTTTTTCATCGTTTCCTGATTTCGAGTTGAAAATATCCGATGGGAGATTAGTCTCTAAAGTCTTCAAAGATACATTATGGCAGAAAAGTGATACTTTGTTGCAATTTAAAAAATGTGCAGTTTCAGTAAATCCGCTTTTATATTTTCAAAATAACCGGGTCGAGCTGAGAAAATTCGTTTTTGATGATGCTACGATTTATGCGTTTATTGACAGTGTTGGAAATCCGAATTGGAATATTATGCGAGCTGATACTTCTGCCGTGCAACAAAATGCCGATACGGTTTCTTCGGGTTTTAATAGCAGTATAAATATCAATCGTGTCAAATTTAAAGATGTATCATTGATTTTTGATGATCGCAGTACACAGGTGTACAGCCGGATAGATAGCCTTAATCTTGATCTAAAAGCGTTCTTGTCTGAAGATATAGCCGATTTGAGAATGAAAACCTCTTGTAAGAATATTCTTTTTTGGCAGGATGGAGAATTGTTGGCGAACAGGATCGCTTTTGAATTTGATACAGACCTTTCTCTGAATCGAAAAACCTTATTTTGTAATATAGAACGTTCATCGGTCAATCTAAATGGAATATCTTTTGACGTTGGCGGTTCATTGCATAGAGATACGATTGCAAAAATTATAGATGTTGATTTGTCATATAAACTTAAGACTCCGGATGTTGCTACTGTATTGAATATGCTTCCGGCATCGGTTATCAAAAAAAGTGCTGTTACTGCAGCCGGAGATGTAGAACTGTCGGGTTCGCTTAAAGGTGCGTACGGAGACAAGCAAGTACCGGTATTGACAATGCTTATGAAGATTCAGCAAGTTTCTGCCCATTATAAAGGTATGCCTTATGGAATCGATAATTTAACGGCCGATCTAAGTTGTTATTTAGATGTGATGAAAAAAAAGCCGTCTTATCTGAATATGAAAATATTTCGTTTTCAAGGAGCGGAAACTGATGTATTGGCAGATGGTCGTATAGATGATTTGATGGGAGATCCGTTGATAACTTTTAATACTCATGCAAAAGTAAATTTTTCAGCTTTAGCAAAGACTTTTCCGCTGCAGGATGGTGTTGAAATGGGAGGAAAAGTTTCTGCCGATTTAAAATTTACAGGCAGATTAAGTGCTGTAAAAGAAAAAGATTTGGGGCGTTTACAGATAAAAGGAAATGTGGCGATTGAGAATGTACTGTTTAAAGATTCCAATAAAGATTTTAATTTTAAAGGTAATGCTAAATTAGGCTTTATCGGAGATAGTTCTTTGGCCGTAGGGGCAAAGATTTATGATCTTATTTTAAAAAGTCGAATGGGGTCGGCTCAGGTAAAACAGATGTCGGCGTCAGTATCGACCCCTGTAACCGAGATAGATACCACGAAAGTCATACCTTTGGACTGTAAATTCGCATTGGAAGAAGCTAAGGTGATAATTGGCGATACGATTCGGGCATATAGTCAAAAGACAGAGGCGTCTGTTGGAGTAAGACCCTCTAAAATGAATGTGAAAAAGCCGGTGTTTGATCTATATCTGCGTACTGACTCTCTTTTTATGAAAGCAAATGAGACCCGTATAGGAATGGATTTGGCAGGTTTTAAAATATCGACATTTCAAGGACGTGATTCATTGTGGCATCCGAAAGGTACGATTGGTTTTAACCGTTTGTTTTTTTCAACTCCCGAATTTGGCCTGCCTATTCGCATGCAAAAAACAGAAGTTGCGTTTGAAAGAAATACCGTAGCGTTGAGACAAGCAAAAGTTCGTATCGGACATTCTGATATAACGGCAACAGGTTCGGTTTCTAATTTGTCAAAAGCAATAATGAAGAATGAATTATTAACCGCCCGGTTAAAGGTCGTATCGAAACGGATTAATTGTAATCAGCTTATAGAGGCATTGTCCGGCCTTGAGAATATGGACGAAAATGCGGTTGAAACAGATACAATATCTTCTGTATCGACAGATAAAGCCCGTTTGTTTATTGTCCCTAAAAATGTTGATCTGGAGTTTGAAACGAATATCGGGAGAGTCCGTTATAATCACATGATCTTCGAAAATGTTCGGGGAAAAGTGCAGATAAAGGATCAAATGATAAATCTTGAGAACTTGAGTATGAGAGCTTTAGGTGCTGTAATGAGAACCTCTTTGCTTTATAAAGGAGACTCTTCTATAGACGGATATGCCGGCTTTAATTTTGATATTTATAAAATCAATATAGGGAAATTGGTAACATTTATTCCTGAACTGGATACGATCGTTCCGATGCTGAGATCTTTTAAAGGTCTTGTCAATTTTAATATAGCGGCAGAATCGCGTCTTGATTCTCTGATGAACATACGTATCCCTTCTTTGCGAGCTGCAGTGCATATTAAAGGGGATAGTTTGGTTTTATTGGATGGGGATACTTTCAGGAGACTTGCGAAAATATTGATGTTTAAAAATAAAAAGGAAAATATGTTTGATAGCATATCCGTAAATATAACAGTTGATAATGGAGCAGTAAAAGTTTATCCTTTTGTTGTAGAAATAGATCGTTATCGGGCAGCAGTAGGAGGTACTCAGAATCTGGATATGTCATTCAATTATCATGTTTCTATACTTAAATCTCCTTTACCGTTTAAGGCGGGAGTTGATCTATATGGTAATTTGGATAAAGTTAAATTCCGGATAACGCGTGCAAAATATAAAAATATGGTTTCTCCTGTACAAATAAGGCAAATCGATAGTACGCGCATAAATATGGGAAAAGTAATTACATCCCATTTTAAACGTTTGGTTAATAATTAAATAGGCTTTGATTCGAGGCTCAAAGATGATCTATTATCCGATAAAAATACAGCCCGTTCACTATATGAATAGTTGGACGGGCTGATTCTGTACTTGTAATACCTATGTTTTACTCATGTTTTTTATGTTTACCTTCATGAGACTCTTCAGCTTTTTCAAGTTGATATTCTGATTTCTTCTTTGATTTACAGAATTGACCTTTCTGTTTTTTTTCTGAACTTTTCATATTATTTGAATTTAAAAGATCACTATAAATATGAAGATTAATATAGAAGTTTTATTTTACTTCTATGTTTCTAACAGCCGGTTTTTCGGGGATAATTTCTTTTTTAGGAATATCTATGGTTAATATTCCGTTTTCAACTTTTGCTTCGATTTTATCTTTATCTATGTTATCGGGCAGAATCATATTCTGACGGAATTGTGTATAAGAAAATTCCCGGCGCAAATACCGGCCGTTTTTATTTTCATCTTTATGTTCCTCTTTTTTCTCCATAGAAACAGAGATCTGATTATCATCATCGATTCTAATCGAAAAATCGTCTTTAGTCAGTCCCGGAGCAGCAATCTCTACTTTATAATCTTTTTCACTTTCGATAATATTTATGGCGGGAGAAGTTGAATTTGCTTTTTCCATCCATTCGTTTCCAAAGAAATCGTTAAATATTCCCGGAAGCCAATTTTGTGATTTTCTTACAGGCATCATAGTTATAATCTCCTATTCGTTAATTAAACATCTATATTTCTTTGAATCGGGTTTGTAACTCAAATTCGCTTAAATAATTGCAAAGTGTGTGCCATTTGTTTTTGGGACTGTTTTGTCAGAAAAAGTGCCAAATTGTATCTATCTGAATGACAGAATTTACTCAGAATTAAACACTTGAAACATAATGTAGTATAATTTAAAAAGGTCTTCGTTTGAGAAAACTGTTGTTTTGTGTGAAAATAATACACCCTCCAGATAAAGAAAATGTCTGAAGGGTGTATTGAAAAGATTTCTATGAAATTTAAGAGCCTGTCTGAGTTTTACTCAGCCTCTATTTTTTGTATGGCCTTTTCGGCCTCTTCTTTTAACTTATCTGCCTGTTTCTGTGCCTCTTTTACTAATGCTGCAGCAGCAGTTTTCGCACCGATCTTTTCGAGAGGCTTTTGAGCTTTGTCTATCAGTTTTTGCCCTTCTTTCTCTGCAGTTTCTACTAATTTTTTTCCTGCTGCATCGGCTTGTTCTCTTAAAGCGGCGATACGTTCTTCTTTATCCTTTCCGGTAAGTTTAGTCAGTTGACTGTTTACGGCTGTTTTTACGGCATTGTTGATCATTTCTTTAGTGTCGAGTTTGATCTCGGGCTTTGAAAATGTACCTCCGATAGTTGCCGTTACATTACTGATATATCCGCCAGTAGCAGATTCGGGAAGTGCGATTTTTGCGGTGTAGTCGATACTCTGATCTAAACCGGTTGTTCCGCTTAGATTCATACTGATATTACCCATTTTTATATTAAAAGGATCGGTTTTTAATAGTCCGTTTTCGATTGTAAATGGTATTTTTATATCTTTAGCTTCGATGTTTTTAAGTTTATCATTTTTCAATAATGTGGCAATCTTGTCAAAAACTTCGAGGTTTTGTACATGAATATCATTGGATTGTAGAACCCCTTTAGCCGTCAGTGACATTAATTCGGGGCTCATAGTGTTATCCAAAGGGGTCTTTAAATCAAGATTTACAGAGTAGTTACCTCCTGTTTTTGCAAAAATTGGGACGATCTTTTGGATCATATCCAATTGTTTGAACGTTTCTTCGAAAGAAGCTTTCTGGATATTCAGTCCAAAATTTACCATAGGCCGGTTTTTATTCTCGGCGGTACTATATGATCCGGTTGCTGATATAGATCCATCAAAGGCATTAAAATTTAGAGGATTCATTCGAACGACCCCATTTGAAACAGATAGATTTCCGTTGATATTATTGATTTCGATTTTTTGGAAAATGACTTTTTTAAGGTTTGCTTTAAGCGACAAATCCAAATTTTTAGGAACTTCTATAACACTCATGGTTGTCGTGTCTGTTGTTACTTCGGTTTCTGTACTTGTCTCTTCAGTGTCACTTATAAAATCATTTAAGTTCAGATATGAAGAATTTAAAGAAAGGTTGCCTTTTAAAGTTTCATTTTTCAAAAAATAGGGTAGGTAGTTAGATAAAGAGCCTTTTGCCTGTAAATCGTTTTTTCCGATATTTACGTCCATTTCATTTAAAGACATAGCTTTGGGGCTGATCGTTGCAGATGCTTTCTTTAATGTTATGGCAGGGATTCCAGGAGTTGTAAAATTCATATTGCTTATAGAGATATTCCCTTCACCTTGTATATTTTGATATTTTTCTTTTTCAATATCCGACATTTTACCCGCAAAACTTAATGTGGTCGTCAGTATTCCGCTTAGTTTTATCGAGTCTCCTAAAGGATATACCTCTTTAATCATATCCAGATTCAGAGTTCCATTTGCTGTTGCTTTAAAATTCAGATCAGATACGGGAGTCGATGCGTTTAATGTCAGCTTGAACGGGTTTTCTGCCATTTTAAAACTGAGATTATCAATATTGATAGTAGTTAAGTCGGCATTGCCTCCCGGATTTTCTGCAAAAATATAGATATTGATATTGTCAATTGCTTTGGGCATACCGGCATAATTGATCATGCCGTCTTTGACGTTTAATAAAAATGAAAATTGTGGTAATAGGTCTCCGGTCATTTTGCCTTTGGCTGCAGCTTTAAAGTCTAATGCACCTTTAGCAGTTAATGACTCGAAATTGTTTTGATAAATGCCGGGAATGAGAGAAAGAATGTCTTTGAACTCTATTTTTGGACTATTTAAACGTATATCCATGTCCATATCATTTTCGAGAAGTGCTATCCAACCGTCGAGATTCAACTCGATTGCATTAAGTCGAAGTTTGTTTTCATCAAATGTGAATTTGTTATTTACCAAATCAGCCAGAACTTTCATGTCCATTTCAAATTCTGCGTTTTTGAGATAAGGGACAGCTCCTGATATAAAATCTATATTTTGGGTTATCATGTGACAATCAATCGATGTTGATTCGGTACTCATATCTCCCGATAGTTTCAAGTTCAGTTTCTGAGTATAGAATTCCATTTTAGAAGAGTCATCTATGTATGCAATACGTCCGTCTTCTATGGTGAATTTTTTTAATTTAAGAGCGAAAGACGAGCTGGACGAAGTCGTGTCTGTTGCAACAGTCGTTGTTGTGTCTGGTTTCATTATGTCCCAGTTTACATTTCCATTCGCTAATTTGACTGCTTTTACCTGCGGTTTTTCCAGAATGATATGGTTTATTTCGATTCCTTTATCACCGAACAGACTCATTATATTAACGGCGATGTCTATCTCCTTTGCAGAGACAAGAGTGTCTTTCTCGAAATCACCGATACCCGTAAGAGATAATTGTTGCAACTCGATAGAGGCTTTCGGAAAATGAGAAAAGAAACTGAGGTTCAGATCGGCAAATTCGAGCTTGGCGTTCAGCATGTTATTTGCCTCTTTTTTCACTATCTCCAATATCTTGCCTTTAAAAGCAAAAGGGAGAATGAGCATGATAACCAAGATTGTACCTATGACTATCCCGGTAATTTTTAAACCTTTTTTTACTTTTGTATTCATACCCAAATGATTTATTTGTTATGTTTTCTTTCTCTTATTTCTTCTGCAATGCTCCAGAAACGACCGGCTGTTTCTATTTCACCGAGTTTAGAAAATGTATCTCCGAGCCGGTCGTGCAAAGTCGCATTTTGTGGCTTTAGTTTTACTGCTTTCAGAAAATCGCTTGATGCACCTTCATAATCTTCAAGTTTGTATCGTAGTTTGCCTCTGTTATAGAGAGCTTTAAAATATAACGGACTTAACCGTACAGCTTCGTTGAGACATTGTGCTGCTCCAGATAAATCATCAGCATCCATTAAGGTAACACCTTTTCGTACCCAAGCGTCGAGCAGTAACGGATCAAGAGCCAATGCCTTGTCAAAATTAGCGAGAGCAGCCCTGGTGTCATGAGCCTTCGTAATACACTCATTACCGAGTAAATAATATTCGTATGCATACTTTTTTAATGTTTCCCGGCGTTCATGATCTCGTTGTTCGAGAGTTTTTATACGTTCTTTTAATTCTGTGATAATACTTAATTTTTTTCGGATCAATCGCTTTACTTCCGGTTTTTCAAGATCATATCTGAGATGTATAGCCTCGAACAAAGCCGTAAGACTTCCGTCAAAATCATCCTTGTCGAATTGTTTGGCTGCAGTATGATAAAGCCTGTCGGCTTGTGCCAGTTTCATTGATTGTTCGATAAGGCGAGGATTGTTGAAATTTTGGCTGAAGTGGATGATTTCTGGTTTTATAAAAATATCGCTTCTTGATATTCTTTTTTTCAAGATTATTCCGTCAAGAGATGTACAACGGCTTAGTGCCACATAAGTTTGACCTCCGGCAAAAGCGCCTCCGCTAAAATCTATAATGACATGGTTGAACGTGAGACCCTGACTTTTGTGTACGGTTATGGCCCAAGCCAGACGCATGGGATATTGGATGAAAGAGCCTAGCTCTTCTTCCTCGATTCTTTTCTTTTTTTCATTATACGAATAACGTATATTGCGCCATGAATCACGCGCAACTTCGTGCTCTTCTCCGTTTTCAAGCAATACATATATTTTCCCGTCTTCGCTAATCGAGGAGATAATTCCGAGAGTACCGTTTACCCAGCGATGGTCATAGTCGTTTTTGATAAAAATTATTTGTGCACCCTCTTTGAGAATCAACTCTTTTAATGTAGGAAGACTTGATTCGGGGAAATCGCCTTTTATTTCTCCCTTGAATACAAATTCTTTTCCGTCAAGATCTGCGAGATGTTTGTCATTAATGTAATCGACGTTGTCTCTTCTTGTTGCCAGAGTAATTGAAAAATCTTCCTGCTGTGGTATAAAATTAGGATTATATCGGCTATTGAGTATTTTTAGATCGTTATCGTCTGTTGTGTTGGTACGAATTCTGTCGAGAAGATTTACAAATGTTATGTCGGTTTGTCTATACACTTTTTTTAGTTCGATAGGAACAAGACTTATCTCTTTAAATACTCGTGCTGAGAAAAAATAAGAATTGGGATAGAAACGATTCAATATGTCTCGCGCATCTTGGGTGACTACCGGTTCGAGTTGATAGATATCCCCTACAAACAAAAGCTGTTTTCCTCCGAAAGGCAGACGCATATTACCGGAATAGATTCGAAGCACACGATCTATAAAATCGATCATATCGGCACGTACCATAGATATTTCGTCTATGATAATGAGTTCGACTTCTTTGATTAGCTTACGATGCGATTTTCTATATTTTAAAAATTCAAAAATACGTCCTTCCGTTAAACTTAGATCCGGATCATCCGGTAAAATAGGACGAAACGGCATTTTAAAGAAAGAATGTATTGTACTGCCTCCGGCATTGATTGCGGCAACGCCGGTCGGAGCTAATACGATATGCTTTTTATTTGTTTGGTCGCATATATATCGCAAAAAAGTAGATTTTCCCGTACCGGCTTTTCCAGTTAGGAATACCGATTGCGAAGTATATTGAATCAGGCTTAAGGCATTCTGAAACTCTTGATTGTCGGTATCTATTTGCTGTATATCCACTTTATCACTATTTATAATTCAAAGATAAGAATATTTCCTGATTTTGAATTAAAATCGATAGTGTAGAATTGAATAAGTTTTAGCAGCTTTTTAGAGCCGGTCTAATTTTGTCCGGGTCAAATTTGAGAAAAATCCATATTTTTGTATGTTCTTATCGGACGGGTTCGTGTACAAAACTATTTTTCTTTTGTATTTTTTTGATATGTATCCATATTGCGATGATTGCCATTATAAAAGCAATAGAGTCGGCAACAGGAATACTTGCCCATACTCCGTTTGTTCCGAGATGAATTGGTAAAATCAACAGACACGGAATAAGAAATACCAATTGTCGGGAAAGAGAAAGTAAAATCGAAATTTGTGATTTCCCGATAGATTGGAAAAAATTTGTAATTACGATCTGGCATCCTACGACAGGGAACATAATTGTACATATTCTTAATCCGGTAGTTGCAATGTCGGTAAGCTCGTCATTTGTCGTGAACATAGCTACTATGGCGTGTGGGAAAATTTCATCTAAAATAAACCCGAAAGTCGTAATACATACCCCGGCGATGATTCCGTAGCGAAGAGTTTGTTTTACCCGGTCATACTGTTCTGCCCCGTAATTATATCCGATAATCGGCTGCATTCCTTGAGTCAGTCCCATAACGATCATTACGAAAAATGTGAGCATGCGGTTTACTATACCATAAGCACCGATGGCTAAATCTCCTCCATGACTCAATAAACTGTTGTTTATGATAATCACTACGCCACTGGCGCATACATTCATTAGAAATGGTGATAAACCGATAGATAAAATACTTACGATAATTCGCTTTTTAAGCACATAAGCACCCTTTTGAAAGTGTATAAAACTATTTTTATCCAGAAAATGATGGAGTACCCAGATCATTCCGCAAGTCTGAGAAATGATTGTGGCAAGAGCTGCGCCTTTGATACCCCATTTCAAGACAAAAATAAATATTGGAGCGATGATAATATTAGCTCCTACTGTAAACAATGCGGAAATCATTGCTTTTTTGGGGTATCCGGTAGCCCTCATGATATTATTGAGTCCGATAAATACATAAGTAATCGGTGTTCCGAGAAGAAGCACTCCCATAAAATCTCTGGCATAGGGAAGAGTCTCGGCACTTGCCCCGAAAAATAACAGAATCGGATCAAGAAAATATAGGGTGACGAGTCCGAACATAATACCGTTGAATATTAACATTAACAGTACATTGTGTAGGACGTATGTCGCTCGTTGCGTATCTTTTTGTCCCATATAAATAGAACTGATCGTAGCACCGCCGACACCTACCAGTACGCAGAATGCGACAATAAGATTCATTAGAGGAAAAGTTATTGCCAGCCCGGCTATTCCTAAAGCTCCGACACCATGCCCTATGAATACGCTATCGATTATATTATAAAGAGAAGTTACAGTCATCCCTATAATTGCAGGGATAGAATATTGCAGCAAAAGCTTTCCGATAGGCTGCGTTCCCAAAATAAGGGGAGAATTTGATTTTGCCATATAATTTCACAATTATTTAGTGTGGCAAAGGTAGTGATTATTTGTGTAGTCAGTATGCTTTTATTTATTTTGCAGCGTTAAACAAATAAAAGATAAGATAAAATGAATCGTACGATTGCCGCGCTATTTGATTTGGATGGAGTAATAGTTGATACAGAATCTCAGTACAGCATATATTGGAATAATGTGGGAGTGAAGTATTTATCTGATCCTGATCGTTTCGGTGATAAAGTAAAGGGAAATACATTGCGTCAGATATTTGAGAAATATTTTTCCGGAAGAGAAGAAATTCAGCAAGAAATTGTTGAAAATCTCGATAAATGGGAACACGATATGTCATACGATTACATTCCGGGTATCTTGGATTTTTTGAATTGCTTACGTAAAAATGATGTAAAAACGGCAATCGTTACAAGTTCTAATGATGTGAAAATGGCAAATCTTTATCGTGAGCATCCTGATATTAAATCATATTTTGATGTAATAGTAACCGCTAATCAGATATCTCGGTCTAAACCTGATCCTGAGTGCTATTTATTGGCGGCGAAGCTATTGGATGCAGATGTTCAAAATTGTTATGTCTTTGAAGATTCTTTAGCCGGACTGGCTGCCGGGCGTGCGGCGGGTATGACGGTTGTCGGACTTTCTACGACTTTACCTTTTTCCCGGATAGAAGATAAAGCAGATATTGTAATTTCAGATTTTAGAGAATTTGATTTTGATAAATTGATGTCAATAAAACGCAGTTAGTTTTTAGGCAGGCTTTTGGACTTACATAAATAAATTGCAGAAGCAAGGAGAGACAACAGACAAATCAAAAGAACATACATCCCTGTTGATCCTCCGGTTAGGTCATTGATAATTCCGATGATTAAAGGAATTATTGCTCCACCCGATACGGCCATTATCATTAGTCCTGATATTTCGTTGGCTTTATCGGGACGGTATTGCAAAGCAAGGGAAAGTAATATAGAGAATACGTTTGCACATACCAGTCCGATAATAAAAATAGAAGTCAAGGCAATATATAATTGGGGAAATAACATCATTATAATGAAAATAATTACTCCGGTCGCCATTGTATAGAGATAGATATTTTCTGAGCGATATCGCAGTAACAGTACTGCTCCGATCAGAGATCCTATAATTCGGGCTGTAAAATAAAGACTCGATCCTAACCCCGCTTGTTGTAGAGGAAGTCCGCAACGTGTTTGAAGAAAATCCGGAACATAGACGTTGAGACCCACGTCGATGCCGACAAACGCAAAAAGTGCTAAGAATAGGATCAAAATGTGTCTGTTTTTTAGAAGTTGTAATATGGATAGATAAGAACTTTTTTGTGTGTCATCGGTATTCCGTTCTGTAACGGGCGATTTATATAGCCATAGAATCCCGATTACGGTGATTACGGCATAAATAGGAAACGTGTTTTTCCAGTTTCCGGTCAGAAGCATAATTGTAGTTACCAGAATAGGACCTATTGCCGAAGAAACAGACCGGAAAAATTGTCCTAAAGTGAGACTGCTTGTAAGCTTGTTTTCCGGAACGACATCCGCTAAAAGAGGGTTGATGGAAGTTTGCATGACCGTATTTCCTATCCCTACCAAAGCAAAAGTCGTCAACATGGCAGGGAATGTATAACCGGTAATCGGGATCAAGAGAGCTATGAGTGTAATTATAAAACTTGCCAGCACACTGTTTTTTCGTCCTATTCGGTTCATTAGCATTCCGGAAGGAACAGCGAGGAAGGCAAAACTTATAAATGCGATTAATGGCAAGAAAGAAGATACGGAATCGCTTAACGAAAAATCTGCTTTTACATAATTAGCGGAAATTCCGACGATATCGACCAGTCCCATGATGAAATATCCGAAAAAGATTCCGGCTACCGTACTTCTGTTTTTTATCTGCATTTATCTTTTTATTTATCGAATTTATTGATTGTTTCCCGAATAGCCGTCAATCTCACTAATAACCCTTCTAATAAATCCAGACGAAGCATATTTGCACCGTCAGATTTGGCTTTTTCCGGTTCGGGATGAGTTTCCATAAATAATCCGTCTGCTCCGGTTGCTATTCCGGCACGGGCGATTGTTTCGATCAGTTGCGGCATTCCTCCGGTAACGCCTGAAGTCTGATTAGGTTGTTGAAGAGAATGTGTGACGTCCAGAATGACCGGATATCCGAATGATTTCATTTCAGGAATTCCTCGGAAATCTACTAATAAATCTTGATACCCGAATGTCGTTCCTCTTTCGGTGATCGCAACTTTCTTGTTTCCGGCATCAATGACTTTTTGAACGGCAAATTTCATTGCTCCCGGAGATAAAAATTGCCCTTTCTTTATATTTACGACACGACCTGTCTCTGCAGCAGCGACTAAAAGATCGGTTTGTCGAGACAAAAAAGCAGGTATTTGCAGTATATCTGCATATTCCGCTGCCATTCGAGCCTCTTCTGCCGAATGTATATCGGTAACAACCGGAATATTGAAAATTTCTCCCACTTTTCGGAGTATCTTCAATGCTTTTTCATCTCCGATACCTGTAAAAGAATCTATTCTCGAGCGGTTCGCTTTACGATATGACCCTTTAAAAACATAAGGTATATGCAGACGGTCTGTGATCTTTACGATTGTTTCAGCAATATTTAAAGCCATATTTTCGTCCTCGATAACGCAAGGTCCGGCTAAAAGGAAAAAAAGACCAGAATCGGTATGTTTAAGTTTTTCAGTTTGCAGTAACATATCTGTTAAATTAATTGATGGTGCAAATATAGAGGAATAAATGTAAATTTTTTCTTTAAAGGAATAGAACTGCAAAAAAATTGTTTATGTTTACGATAGATAATCAAATGTATTTAGATATGGATTTTTATGTAGATCAACAGACTCTTGATGATTTGAATATATTTGGAAAATATAAGGATGATGATTCTGTTTTTCATCTTTTTTCTAAAACTCGCTCTTATCTTGGAAAGAAAAAAATGGAACAATTATTTTTGCATCCTTTAATAAATTTGAATGAGATTAATGATAGATCTCGTTTTATTTATTGTTTGGGAAATATAGATGAGATTTCTTTAGAATATGAGGATCTCGATTTTATAGAATATTATTTATCGTTACAACCATTACCAACACGTATTTCTTATTATGATGCAATACGTCGTCATTTACATAACTGTTTTTTTAATGATAATCCATATTATATTATTCGTAGAGGAATTGTTCTTTTGATAGAAAATTTATATAAATTGTCGAAATTTGTGGAACAATTGTCTCAACAAAAAGATAATCCGATCATTACAAAATACCAGCAAGAAATAGAAAATACATTTAAAAATGAATATTTACAGGGTGTTCTTGTATTCAAAAAAAGAAAAAAACTTTCTTTATTTGATTATACAAAGTTAGATTTTGTATTTCGTTACATAGCTCGTGATAAAGTACGACGACTTATGGATATTATTTATGAGTTGGATGCTTTTACTACAGCAGCCATGGTTGCGAAAAAAAAATGTTGGGTGTATGCGACTGCTATATCTGAACCCTGCGAAATAAAAATTGATGGATTATATCATCCATTGCTTATGTCTCCGGTATCTAACGATATAGAGATAGAGGCTAATAAAAATATTGTATTTATAACAGGTGCGAATATGGCGGGAAAGTCCACTTTTATGAAAGCTTTTGGAATTGCTGTGTATTTGGCGCATATGGGATTTCCTGTTCCAGCTTCTTTCATGAAATTTGTTCCGCAACAAGGTATTGTTTCGACTATTAATATATCAGATAACCTAAGATTGGGATATAGCCATTTTTATTCGGAAGTAAAGCGCATAAAGCAGGTTGTTTTGCAATTAAATATACGTCCTAACTTGATGATGTTGTTTGATGAGTTATTCAGAGGAACAAATGTTAAAGATGCGTATGACGCGACGGTTTCTGTATTGGGCGCTTTGGCTCGTTCAAGAAAATGTTTCGTTATAGTTTCTACTCATATCATAGAGGCAGCACAGGAGATAGAAAAAATTTGTAATAATGTGCAATTCTTGTGTTTTCATACTCAACTGAATGGTGATGAAATGTCTTATTCTTATAGACTAAATCGGGATATTCAGTAAATGTCCCTAAAAATCAAGATGGCATATGAAGATGATAGA